>SICP01000021.1 GCA_009691415.1 Candidatus Margulisiibacteriota bacterium | reverse complement strand
GATTTAGGGATTGGAGGACTGTTGTTTTTCAAAAAAACACGTGTACCAGGCATCATACTCATTATTGGATTTCATGCGTTTAATCACTTTATACTTTTTTCTCCATATACAGGTAAACCTACTATAGGTATTTTTCCATTTCTGGGTATTGTTACCGGACTTATGTTTCTAGAGCCAAATTTTCCTAGACTTTGGTTTACAAAACTTTCTACCTGGGTTGAATTAAATTTAGAAACAACTATTGTAGCTCAATCGCGAACGCACGCTGTCTTTTCAATTTTAATATGCATCTTGATAGGGAGCCTATTGGTTATTCTCCCCATCACTTCTTGGATGACCCATACGCCACTCCCTTTTACTTGGGTAGATGCGTCGTTAACACGTAAAAACTAACTTATTTGGGATCTACATCTAGATACCCGTTCGTAGCCCTGTTCGCTCTGTCATACTCATGACCGCCTTTCGAACGGTCCGTCGCTAAGGCATAATTATCCTCAATCGAAGCGTCCCCTACGGCATACAGAGCCGTGCCAACAACGTATTCTGTATTAGATGTAGCGCTGTCATATTCAGAACTTTGAAGTGTCCTTGAATCATATAGTGCAACCGGGACAGATTCTAAAATTAAGGGCTCCTCTGTAGGTCTAACTGACGTAGGCTTAGGTCTATCTGACGTAGGAATAGGTGGCGACTCGGATTGAACGTCAATTTCTTCATAAAATCCATTAGGATTATAGCCATTATATTTCACAGTCCTTGAAGATCCCCCCTCTTCAAACGGTCTAGGGTTTTGGTGATGTGTTGCATTTGAGCGACGTGATACTTTTGCCGCGATTACTAATAAAACTAAAATAATGATGCCAACACCAATAACGAGCAACAAATACGGCAGAGCTAGCCCCCCAGAGCTACGCGAACTAGATGATTGATCTGTACTATTATTCTCGATTTGTTGGAAAGTTGCTGGCGTCAAAGCAAGCGTGACGCTTGTTACGCCAGCTAAAACCGTACTCGTCGTTCTAGATGGCGTTAGTGTACTTGAAGAAGAAGGTGGTGGTGGCGACGTTAATATATTTTGTGTAGGTAAATCAGTTATAGGATTTTGGGATGTAGCCATCAGAGTTGCTAGTTTAATGGGCACAGATACTCCATTAGAAATGTTCAGCACCATTGAGACAAACGTACTATTTACCCCTTCAACTGAATTTTCAAATATCAGATTCATTGCTTGCTTTGTCGGATCTACAGGAATAACTATGATAAAATTATTGGAACCATGAGCTCCTATACTATCTGCTTCTGTATAAACATATGAACCCGTTCCCAACCCCTTCCCTATAATTTTGACGGTATCTAACAAGCTAACGGATACGTTGCCACCTTGTGCCAAAATCCCTTTTAGGTTATCCAGCGGGATTAAATTTATCGATTCTTCCAAAGCAGAAAATGCTCCGATTGGAATCATCTCCGCTCTTGTTACGGGAGAATAATGATCATTCACATTAATAGACGGCCCAATTAATGTTCCAAACCCATCTGGTCCTTGAACCTCCAGTGCAGGTGGACCACTATTGCAAAGACCATTCTGGACATTATTTAAAAATGCCACTTTATCCTGTCCTGGTTGACCAACCAAAAGCGTTCTATTAGCACTAGAAGGGCCTAAATTATAAATACCTAGTGACGTCCCTGCAGCTGATCCATCACCAAATTTAAATACAGTAGATCCAGCTAAATCTGTTGAAAGATTACAAGCATCTTGTGTCCCCGACTGAAACATGGGATGCACACCCGGAGACAAACTTGCAAGTTTGCTTTGAGGTATAAATACTACTACATTTTTTTCAGGTAATCCGAGATAGAGACCTCCCATATTAAAGGTAGTATAGGGGGTGCTTTTGATTGAAATATGCGTACCACAATCAACAGAAATTCCTGTATCCGTTAGATTCCCTGAAGAATTAAATACTCTTAATCGAGTGTCGTCTTCTATCATATAATTTAGATCGCTTTTTCCGCCATCAGGCCGGAGCCAACGCAGTTTCGTGCCTGTAATAGAGGTGGATTGTGGGCTTGATACGCCGTCATAGGCCATTGAATATAAGTGATCACTCCCTTCTGAACTACTTTTAAGAACAAGATACACAGTCTTACTAGAAGGCCCTAGCTTTACGTCTTCAAGTTGAAATCCTGCCGGCATAGGAACGGTCCACACAACACGTTGCCCGGTCTCGTCTGCTAGATTAGTACTCACAAACAAGGTGTCTTTTTGCGGATTTGAATGGAAAAATGCCCCTGCCCTTATTCCTACAGGAAACCCTGGATTCTGTGGATCAGGAAGAACACTTGCCCCATCTTTTCTTCCTGCTGCAATTGTATAGGAAGGGCCCTCCAAAAGAATTCCAGCTCCTCGTAATTGATCTAAATTAACCGAAACTGTAGCCGCCCTTCTTCTCTCCCCATCACGCCTTTCTATCACATGTGCCTGCACAGAAATTACTTTTTTCATAGCGTCCCCACCTGGATTATTGTATTCGAAATTATATAGTCAACACACGCTTGAGTGTCAATGCCTCCTACAATCTATTACTAGTTTTGATGGGGGTGCTTACAATTTAAAAATATTTTCTTCTTCAAACAGACTTTTTGTTGGTTCCGATAAAATTTCTTGTGTAGCGAATGCTGATTCTGATGACGCGCTTGATTCTGAAGAAAAGGCCGATTCGGAGAAGGGGTCCAGGTCATCCATGGATCCCAGAGAATCCATGCCATCGTCTTCTTTGGGTTTTGGCGTTACGTTAGGTAGAAGGACGTCTTTGCGTGCGTTGGCTTGTTTGATGAGAGAGTCGATGAGGGAGTCGACCACACGCGGAGAAAGCGGCATTTTTTCAATGTCTATTTCTTGTATTTTTTCGTATTGGGTTAGGGGGAGATAGTCGATTATTTTTGCTCGTGTTTTTTCGTCTAGGTGATGTAGTACAAATGCAATGATTTGAATTTTTTGTTCGGATAGGACTTTGGCAATAGCAGCGATATTTTCAAATTTATCTGGAATGACTGGGTCTGTAGTGACTGGAGGGGCCTCTTCGGCATCGTTCATTGCAAAGGGATCATCTGATGCAGAAAGTGGAGTGTACGAGGTGTCTGGCATGTCAGGTTTAGGGGGTTGGGGGAGCCTGCTTAGTGAGGCTCTCATGCCTGATTGATGTTGGGCTTTTTCTGCTTTTTGAAGTGCTTCGGCAATAATATCATGACGGGTTTCTTTGTCGTAGTCATGCCCGTCGTCTATTGTGCCCGTGAGCATACGTGCGCTTTCTGGGGAGAGGTGCTTTAGAACGTCTTTTGCACGGTCTTGTAGTAGCGATAAAAGAAGTTGCGCTTTTTCTATTCCATTAAGCATCGTTATCCCTCGTTCTCGGATTCTTTGATCCAGGTGTCCATAATTTCAGCAAGTATTTCTGGATGCGTTTGTGACATACTTTGTATACGTTCTAAATTGTTTTCATAGTCAAAATTAGTATCAAATTCGGCACGTTCTTGACTGAGTAATCCGGGGAGATCCTCTTTGCCTTTTCGGAACCGACGAATGCCCCAATAGGTTATTATTCCGGCGAGTAGCGATCCTCCAATGAGTCCTGCCCAGCGCAAATTGCTTTTACGATTTTTCAAGGCATTCTGACGTCGTATTTCATCCTCAGTTATTTGAAAGAAATCGGCACGTGTTAAAAGAATGTTATCTCGGTTTTGGTTATATCCAATTGCGCCTGCAACGGTGTTAAAAATTTGTGATTTTAATTCGGGATCTAGGAAAATATCTTTATTATTGCCATCTACGACCACACTGACTGTGAGGCGTAAAACTTCTGGAACTTTGCCTTGTTCTATACTACCAAGATCAGCAGTGAGGGTTAGTTTAAAACTGCCTACGGGAAGAATGCCGAGAAGCTGACGAATGGCCTTGTCTTCTAATTCTTTTTCGTATTTTTGTTTTACTTCGAGCCAATTATTCATTTGCTTAAAATCGGGAACAACGGGGACACCCATTTTAGCTGTTTCGGTAGGGCTTTCTTCTGTTGTGGCGGGGCCCTTTCTAGACGTATCCCGTTGGGACATACGCTCAAAGATGCCAGACGAAATCACTTTCCCTTCTGTGTCGATAACGGAGACATTTTCAGGCTGCAAGTTTTCTACTGCATTGGCGACAAGCTGGATTACACTGAATACATTTTCATCCGTAAGCTCGTAGCCTAATTTTCTGCGAACGAGAATAGATGCTGTCACGGGCGGCTGGGTTACGGAGAAAAGTCGTTGTTCTGGAAGAACGATTTGCACTTTGCAATTTTCAATGCCGTCGAATTGGATGATCGCGCGCTCTAATTCTCCGGATAGTGCTCTTAAGAATCGAATACGTTTGTCAAATTCTGTAATACCTAGGGTCTGTGTATTGTCGAGCAATTCAAAGCCCTTGGAGCCACCAGAAGGGATGCCTTTTATGGCGAGCATACTTTTAGCTTTTTCAAGATCTTCTTCTTCGACTAAGATGGTGTAGTTGGCACCATTTTGTTCGGTTTCAAAATCGATGCTATCAAAACTAAGCTCTCTAATAATATTGGATTGTTGTTCGATGGTAAGCTGACTAAATAATTTTTTATATTTGACTTTTTTCTTTTTTTTCTTTTTCCCCTGTTTTTGTTGTTCGGCAATTTGTTGTTTGGTCATGTTCTGAGTTTGCGCAGGTTTATCGTGTACTCTAAGAGAATACAGAATGGACCCAATACCAAAGACGGCCCCAATAATAACTATGGTGATAATAATGCGCTTACGTGACCAAAAGCTGGGGGCTTCGCCTATGATGTCCTGGTTATCGTCCGGACCATAGTCGTCTACATGTTCTTCATTATCAAAATCTATTTCGGCCATTGGTTCTACTTATACTTGCATATTTTTTAATTCATTAAAGGCTTGTGTTACTTGGGTCACCAACGTTACGGCAAAAGAAAGTGCGACACTGACTTTTGCTTTTTCTATACTCATTTCCTCAATTGAAATTTCGCCACGCGCATATTGTTCCATCAATTGATCTGATCTTTGCTCCATATTACTAATATTACGAAATAAGTCGATGCCTTTATCAATAAAAAATTGAAAGGGCGTCACTTCTAAGCGAGAGGTCTTGAGGCCTTCTTCATTGATATTTTTTGCTGTGAAAATCGG
Source organism: Candidatus Margulisiibacteriota bacterium (assembly GCA_009691415.1). Classification (GTDB taxonomy): domain Bacteria; phylum Margulisbacteria; class Marinamargulisbacteria; order SXXA01; family SICP01; genus SICP01. The sequence continues at coordinate 19,270 of SICP01000021.1, read as the reverse complement.
GCCACTTTGTTGATTGGCCTGTGGAATCACCGGGCTTTGTGTGGGGTCATTAATGGCTTGCGCCATTAACTTATCGGATATTTCGCCATCCACGGCGGCAGTCTCGATAGGCTTTATTTTTTTCAAAGGATTTTGTACAGCTGCTGGCGCGATCTCCATCTGGGCAACGGCATCTTTTAAAATATCCTGAAAAGGTACCATGGACTGCATGGTGTCAGTGACAAACTGAGGCCCTAATTGTGAGGTTGCAGGCAAGGTTCTTTGAATTGTTTTAATGTCCATAGGATCTCTTACTTCATGATATCAATAAAATTTTGATAAAGGGATTTAGACGTTCTAAATGCGGTGGCATTGGCTTCAAACATTACTTCTGTATAACTCATGCTAATCATTTCGTCAGGCAAATTAACATTGGGGTAAGAAATGTAGCCATCGGTACTTGCTTGGGGCGCCCCTGGGTCGTATTGCTTACCAAAAGGTTTGTTGCTTTTTTCTATTGAGGCAACTCGGACACCATTTTTATCTGGGACTAGAACTGCATATCGTTTTTGCCAGGGTAAGCCTGTCTCTTCATCTTCAAGGGTGGTGAGGTTGGCTATGTTTTGTGCGTTTAAAGAAAGACGTAGCTTTTGCGCCATGGCACCAGATTCACTAAAACTTAAGGCCTTATCCAAATCCTGCGCAAAAACCCCCGTGTTAAGGAGGGCGCTAAAAGCGATTATTTGAAAGGCTGTTTTTATCTTCACTATGAAGTTCAGTATACTATCTATTTTCCAAGGGTTACAACGTTTTTCAGCATCTTTGCTTTATTACCCCAAATTGTTGTGAGTGTGGAGAGACGTCGATTGTTTCGTGCCATTTCAGAGAGAACAAATTCTATGACAACTTCTTTTTGTTTGTCGGAATTTTCAGGAAGTCGAGATAGTAATCTGGCTCTATCATCCGGTGGCAGCAATGACACCAAATCCACACCCGGGCTTGCCGCGTTGGCCAAAATGTAAGAATAAATGGCTTGTTTTTGAGACCCAATATGCATGCCTTCTTCAACCGAAAAATAGTAATCGCTGTAGAATAAACGCTCGAGTGTTTGCGCGGTTACATACGAACCGCCCATACCTAGAATAAGTAGCGTGCAAAAGAGTATTTTTTTCATTGAGATTATATCTTTCCCTTAAGTTTTTTTCTCAGTTTTTCTAGAATTTTCATATGCATTCTACTGATCGTGCTTCGAGAAAGATTGAGCTGTTTCGCAATTTCTTTTTGTTTAAATCCATGTACATAAAAGAGTTCCACTAATTTTTGCTCTTCATCATCCAGTGTATGGATTTCTTCCCACAAGGTATTTGATTTTTCATCGAAGTGTTCTAGTTGCGGATCTTTCGTGCCTTCCATTTCGGAAACAATATCTATATTTTCTAGAGACATGAGACACACAACGGCAGAATTTTCGACGATGCGATCAAGACCTTCTTTAATTTTATCGGGACTGCATTGTTCTAACTGATCAAGAGCGGCTTCTGCTAAGTCTGCGATGCGCTCTTTGTTTATGGCACGCTGACTTTTGTATTCATTTGGATTTCTATAGCGCCATTCTGTACGAATTTTATCAAAAATCTCGCCCCTGATGCGATAGAATGCATAGGTTTTCAATTGAGATCCCTTTGTTTCATCAAAGTTATGATACGCCTTAATAAGACCTTCGACCCCCCAACTCACAAGATCTGCGAATTCGATACCAGGAGGCATTTTTCCACTGCCTACGACATTAGCCGCAATCGCTTCTATCATTGAAAGGTATTCTTTCACAAACGCATCTGACAGCTGATTTCTTTCTGAAAGGGGTTTTGATTTTGATTTTGATTTTGCTGATGCGTGCTGTAATTTATGAATGTCCAGTTCTTGACTCAAGATCTCATCCTATTTTTTATGTTGGTCTGACGCAATTTGTTTCAAAAAAATTTTCTTCATTTTCAACGCATCTTTTTTAGCCATCATCTGTGCTACTTCTTTCATTATGATGCCATTATACATGTCATTATTTTGACGAATAGATTCCAGATCTTCGTCATCATCGTCTTCGCTTGAGTCATGTAATTCATTATTCATGAATACAGGTTCCAGAAATAATTTTTGTATGAGTTGTGCTTGCGCAAGTTCGGCCATTTTTTCTGGGTCTTTGGATTGGTGTTTATGATCAGCCAAATTTAACATCAAACTGACATCCTGCCCACTAAGAAAGCTAGACGTATCCTGTGCAAATAAAGGTGTCGCTAGAAACAATAAAGAGATCCCAAAAATATGCTTGAGACGGATCATATGAGTTCAAGCTGACCAATGAGTGCACCGGACTCTTTTAGCGCCTGTAAGATAGAGATGAGATCTTTTGGGGTCGCACCTATTTCATTGAGTGCATTCACCAAGCCCGTCAGTGTCGCACTTGGATTTAAGAGAACCAGTTTAGAGGGCGTTTCTTCTACCGTCAGCGGTGTTGCAGACTCTGCAGTTGCGGCATTTCCTCCCGCTTCATTAGAAATACGGACTGAAATGTTGCCATGAGTTAATGCGGCAGGGAATAGTCGGACCATTTCGCCAATAACAATGGTACCGGTTCTAGGATTAATGATAATTTTCGAAGAGGCATCGGGCACAATTTGGACATCTTGTAATTTTGCGATGGTTTCGACAAGATCGGCTGATTCTAGATCTGCTAGAGGTATTTTAATGGTGTTAGCATCAATGGCTTTTGCGCCTGGAAACCCGGCTTCAACAATGGCTTTGGAAGCTCTAAACGCGGTGATAAAATTGGTATCATTTAATACAATTGTGATGTTGTGCTGATCTTCGAATGTAACAGGAACTTCAACTTCTACAACCCCGCCCCCAGGTATACGGCCTACAGTTGTTTGATTTTTTTGATAGCTAGATTGTGCCGAAGATTCTGAAATACCCCCTACAATCACAGATCCTTGTGCAATAACATAAGGTTTTAGATCAGGCCCCATGAGTTGGGCTGGAAGCAATTGACCTCCAACTAAACTCAGACTATCTCCAAGAGCAGAAACAATGACCGGAAGAGCCTGTCCTCGTTTTGCAAACGGAGGGAGTGATGCGCTCACCATAACAGAGGCTACGTTTCTAGAACCAAAATTTTTGCCGCCCACAGGCACGCCTAGTTTGTTGAGAAGATTTGCAAGAGAGGCATCTGTAAACCCGGTATTTTGACTATCGCCCGTATTACGCAATCCCACTACTAAACCATATCCGATTAACTGATTGCTTCTGGCCTCTACAATATTGGCCATATCTTTTAGGCGTACTGATTGACTTCCCAGAGGCACTAACTGGGCGTTGAGACTGTCCATTGAGGTGAGACTTAAAAGTGTCATTAAAAAAATTTGATTTATTATTTTCATTAAAATAACCAATTAAACATTCTTGAAAGAACGCCGGGAGATTGTTTTTGCGTCACATCGCCAGACCCGTTTAAGGCAATTTCTGCGTTGGCTAATTGATAAGAAAAGATCGTGTTTCTGGGTGAAATATCCTGAGGTCTTATGATGCCCGCAATCCTAATGGTCTGAACTTCATTATTTACTTTTAGTTTATGTTCCCCAATGACATAGAGATTTCCGCTGTCTAACACTTGGGTTACGATGGCTGTGATGGTGGCTTTTATTTGACTTTTTCTTGAGGTTTGGCCGGTGCCTTTATAATCATCTCCCCCTTTTAAATCGAATTCATATTGTTTTCTGGAATTTTCATTTCCTAGCAAATTGGCAATTTGCTCCCATGAGGAAAGAAGGTTGGTGGACAACTGGGACTCTTTCGATGTCTTGGTGGTGGCTTCTTGTGCAGCTGTTGTAGACTCTATAATTTGAACCGTGATGCTGTCACCTACATTAATTTGGCGTTGTGCGATGGAATAGAGTGTTGATTGGCCATTCCAAATACTATCTCCTGATACAGGAGCTGCGAAAAGCGCTATTGCAAGAAGACTAATAGCCAGATAATTTGATATGTTGCTCATCTACAATTTCTCCTTGTATCACTTTGTGGCCTTCTAACAATGTTGTCACGCGTATGCGGTCCCCTTTTGCGCCACCTTCCATTGCTTTACCTTTAATTTGTATTTCTAGCCCCTGCCTATTCATACTAATATAAACGATATCTCCTGCTTTTATTAATGATGATTGATGTAACATGCGCGGAATGAGTGTAGTTCCTTTTGCTAACGTATAGGATACTTCCTTTCCTATGACTTGATCTAGCACGAGATAATGATTTCGTGGTTCTGTCCGAATATTTTTATAAACTACTTCTATATTTTCTGTTGTAATTTTTGCGCCTTTAATTAAGACCGCGGTATTTCTGATAATATTACCCATTATTTCAACTGAGAATTGTAATTGTATTTCATTCAACGAGATTTTTTTGTCATCATAAAGTGTACAGGGTAACACTGTGCTTCCAATCACCAGGGCTTTTTTTGGAATTTTAAATGTAAAATAAGTGGCATTTTTAGGAATAGCAACTAGACGTTTTGCATTTTGAAAGGAGACCTGAATATCGGAAGTTGTAAGCTGCGGCATTGACAGAATCGTGTGTTGAATCACTATTTTCTCAAGCGTCTTTTGTAGCTCTTGCGAGCCTATGAGTTCCATTTCTTCGCTATATAATGGGATTATAGATAGCGCAATAAATAAAATGACTATTACTTTATTTTGGAATTTCAAGTGAAAATTTCACCATTTCGTTTACAGAATTAATTCCTGCGACGTTTATTTCAAACGTACGCTGTGTCATGAGCATGGACATCATTTCTTCTACTAAATTGACGTTTGAAAGTTCCAGCGCACCTTGACGAATGGTGCCCGCTTCTGGCGTACCCGCTGACTTCATAGAGACTTCTCCGGAAGATTCTGTTTGTATGTAAAGATTTTGGCCGATCGACTTTAATTGCTTTACATTGCCAAATACGGCTAGTTGGATTTCGCCGACTTCTCTAGGAATAGGTTGATCTTGGAAATGGGCATGCACTTTCCCATCTTGGGTAATGCTGATATCCGTTACGTTTTTAGGAATTTGTATTGCGGGTTCAAGGGGATGCCCGTGAGTATCTGTTACGTTCCCTTCTGCATCCATATTTAGATTACCTGCACGTGCGTAAGAGAGTGACCCATCTGGCATTCTAAATTGAAAAAACCCTTTCCCTTCAATCGCAACGTCTAGACGTCTGTTTGTAAATTCGAAAGAGCCTTGTTTCATCTCTGCTTCGACTTCTGCCATACGAATGGCTTGACCAAATTCCAAATAAAATCGTCTTTTTTTATCTAACGAAACTTTAGGGTCCTGAAACTCTGCAAGAACACTTGCTAATGCATTAGGAAATAAGCTTTCCATTTCTACACGGTGCCGTTTAAATCCAGGGCTACTGACGTTGGCAATGTTATCAATCACAATCTGCATCTGTCTTTGTGTCTGTGACGTGCCGGATTTTAACATGTGCATTTGACCTAACATAGCGATTCCTCCTTTTTAAATTTAGTTATAAATGAATGATTTATTATTTAATGTCTGCGCCTGTTTGTAGAATCTTATCAGAGGCTTTAATTGCTTTTACAGCGATATCAAATGAACGTTGAACAACCATCATCTGCAATAATTCTTCAACAATATTGACGTTTGAAAATTCTAAAGAACGCTGACGAATGGTTCCCGCGGCTTCACTTCCTGGCTCTTGTAAGGAGGCGTCTCCTGAGGCTTCTGTTTGCACATAAAGATTTTGCCCAATTTCTCGGACCCCTTCTGGATTTTGAAAAATAGCCAAAGTGACCTGTCCTATTTCCTGCGGGTTAGGATCTCCACTTAACTGCACATAAACGCGACCTTGGTCGTTTACAATAATGTTGGTTGTGTTCTGCGGAATCCGAATAGGTGGCTCTAACGGATACCCTCCAGGGCTTAACACATTGCCGTCTTTGTCTTGATGCAGGTTTCCCGCACGACTGTAAGCAATGGCTCCCTCTGGGAGACGAAATTGCAAAAAACCATTTCCTTGAACGGCTAGATCTAGAGGTTGATTGGTGACTTCGATTGTTCCTTGTTGCATGTTTTTGACGATTTGAGAAATGTGGACGCCCTGCCCCATTTCATTGTAGGTTTTCCGGGTTTTACCTTTACCTTGGCCTTCTTCATCAAATTCTGCAATCACACGCTCAAACACAATAGGAAACATGTTTTCAAATTGCATAGATTGGGCCTTATGTCCGACGGTACTCACGTTGGCAATATTGTCAGAAATAACCTGCATTTGTCTCTCTAGTGCAAAGGTAGCTGATTTCGCTATATTTAACTGAGGTATCATGTCATTCTCCTTTTTTTATGGCTGTGCCATTTGGACTGCAGAACTTATTATCCGACCTATTATCTTTAATGCTTTTGTTTCTCCGTTTGACGCATTTTTGAGCATTGCTACGTCACCGACAATTCCTTTTGTAACATTACTCTCTTCGATAAAGCCCTGTAAAACACTGTATTTATAGTCATCCGGCGGCATTAATTCTGGCTCTTCTCCATTGGAAGATACAAAAAAACTACCGTTCAACACGACGAGTCTGTTTAAGCCTGCATTAGAAAAAACGTCTACTTTAATTTTGCCAACCGCGTCACCGTCTGCATACACTACTCCTGATCTGGAAATCGAAAGATCGGCTCCTTGAGGAACAATAATGGCCCCGCCACCATATACATTTACAAAGGGGTATGATCCTTGCATTGTTACCAAACGATTACTTGTATCTAAACGAATACGACCATCTCGGGTATATGAAAGTGCGCCTGGGAGCTGGACGACAAAAAATCCTCTGGAATTAGCATCTAGCGCCATTGTCATGTGATCGCGCGTTTGGGTTAAAGGCCCCATGATCCATCTGTAAAAAGGCCTCGCTTTTACTGAACCCTCTTTATTACGAATATTCCAAAGACCAGGCTCCAGAAATCCAGGTGTACCTACGTTCATATTATAGAATACATAGTTCATGGCTTGCATTTGGTGTGCTCTTAGCGACTCCATCCCCATTTTCATGGAAGGTTCTAAAACTTCGTCATATTCGTAATCTTGCGCACGGGACTCTGTCACAAGAAATGCGAGTGCGATAAAAGCGCCTAAAATATGTCGTTTATTTTTCATGGGTATTAAGGACTTGCCCTGGTTATTTTAATATTAAACATGCCTAATATACATTGTACGCTAAGTTAGCGTTTTTTGGAAAATTTGAGTTTGACTTGTTGTCGTTTTTTAGCCAACTTTTCGAGTTGGTATACAAAGGCCAAAACTTCTGCCACAACGGTATATAATTGCGGCGGTATTTCTTCATCAAATTTAAGTTTGGCAAGTAACGTTACCAGAGTTTTATCTTCATAAAAAGGAATTTGATTTTCTTCTGCTAATCGTAAAATTTCTTCTGCCATACTGCCTCGACCACTGGCAAGTATTTTAGGAGCACGATCTTTTTTGACATCGTATTTTACTGCAACGGCTCTGAGCTGGCCTTTGTCTGGCAGGGTCAGTTCATCAATGTATTTTTTGAGTTGTCTTTTTTCTACTGAAGATTTTTTTGGGGCCATGATTATATTTCCGCGTTAATGCGAGAGATACTATCTAAATTAAAAACAGGCATTAATAGTTTTTTGATATCTAGTTTTTTCTTGACGGTACGGACAGCCATTGTTTTGTAATTAATCGCTTCCATACGCTCTTTTAGATTTTTTTCTAGCTCTGCGATATAGCGTTGTGTACTAAGACGATCGGTGTGGAAAAGATACCATATTTTTTGGTCCATGATGTCCATATTAATGGCGAGTTCGCCTATGTCTGGCGTGTCTAATCGAAGCACCATGCGGGTTTTTTCGGGATCTAAAAGTCCTTTTTTAGAGGGGTCTTTTCGTATTAAGATGTCGATGTCCTTGCCTTTTGCCAATGGATTTGGGATTTGCCAGTAGGCAAATTTTTCGGTGGGCGTGGCTTGGAAACTTTGGGATTCTTTTGAAAGTACAGCCTGAGAAACGAGTGTTTCTACAAATTTTGAAATGTACGATTGTAGCTCTTCTAGTGGTTGTTGCACGCCTTTCGCATTGGACTGACCGTTGAGTAGTTTTTCTTCAAGTCCACTGAGAAATCCTGAAAGTGTGGTGAGATCTTTGATTAAATTGCCACGGCTGAGTTTGAACAATTCTAGCCCTTCTTCAGTGGCGAGTTTGGATAGTTTTTTGAGTTGCCTATCGAGGTCTGCAAGTACGGATGCAAGGCCAATAGATAGCCCTTTTGAGAGGAGGCCTTCTTGCGCTTTCAAACCAGAAACGAGACTTTGAATGGCTTCTCGCATACTTAACATTTGGCCGGACAAGGGGTTGCTTTGGTTTAAAAAAGTAGAGAGTATGTCGACGGTTCGCGGAATGTCACTAAGCCCTTTTGAGGTGACAAGTGCGGCGGTAGAGATGTCATTGGCTTGTCCTGAACTGCCATTTTTGAGTCGTACCATAAGTGAGAAGTTGTCTTCTGAAACGGCAAGTCCGTGTTGGAGCATGGCTAAGACGGTTTGTTTGTTTTCTGAGGTGACTGGTCTTTGAAGTTTAATAAGATGCTCTACAACATCCGCATTGGTCATTTGTCGTGAGATGCGATCTGGTGGTGCAGGGGTTTCTTTTTTGTCGGGAGGTGCGGGGGCTTTTACGGGCGTGATCGCCTCTGTCGCGCTGGCACTTGTGGCAGAACTGACGTTGCGATTTAGGCTTTGGCCTTCTTCGACGTTGACGGGCTTATAGATGCCGGAAGTACCATCTGCGTTTTTGATGACACGATTGACATCTATCCTGGATGCGCCGGACCCTGCGTTTACTTTTCCTACGGACATGGGTGGGATTATAGCATAGAAGATATGGCTTGCATTAGTCCCTCTGCTTTCACTAAAGTCTCTTGCCATTCGGCGTTTGGATTGGAGTCTGCGGTGATGGCGCCACCTGCGTGAAAATGGAGTTTATTTTTGTTGGTGTAGGCAGTGCGAATGGCGATGTTCCATTGGGAAGAGCCGTCGTCGGTGATGTAGCCAATGGTGCCGGTGTAGAGTTCTCGCGGGACGGTTTCTAGCTCTTGGATGATTTCCATTGCTCTTTTTTTGGGAGCACCCGTGATGGATCCTCCTGGGAATAGTGCCATGAGAGTCTGGAATGGCGTGATGTTTTTTTTGAGTTTTCCGATGATGGTGGAAACGAGGTGGTGTACGTGCGAATAGGTCTCGATGATTGCGAGTTGCGTGACTTTGACGGTGCCGTAATCGCAAATTTTTCCGAGATCGTTTCTTTCTAGGTCTGTGATCATAAGAAGTTCGGCTCTGTCTTTTTCGGAGCAGTTGAGTTGCTGGTAGAAGTCTTTGTCTTCTTGGGGAGTTTTGCCTCTGGGCATAGTGCCTTTGATGGGGCGAGTGGTGATTGTTCCATCTTCAATTTTAAAAAATAATTCTGGAGAACTGCTTAAAATAGTGTGTTCACCAAGATTTAGGTAGGCGCTGTAGGGTGCTGGAGAAAGGCGGCGCATGTGTTGATAGAGTTGGTAAAGGTCGGAGGGACTCTGAGTGGTAAATCTGTGGGATAAGTTGACTTGGTAGATGTCTCCTTCGTAAATATATTTTTGGGCTTTTTGGATAGAGTTTAGGTAGTTTTCTTTTGTGATGGAGTCGAGAATACTCTTCCCGACCTCCCCTTCGTAAGGGGAGGAGACAAGATTAGAAATAGCTTTAGAGGGGATGATTTCGAGACTGGGATAATAGCCTAGCCATATTTCTGGAAGTTGGGTTGGGCGAAAATTGAGCGATTGAAAGTCTTCTAAATATTTTGCGACTTCGTAGCCCACATAACCGACCCACCCCGAATGGCTATTGCCGTTAGCCGTTTGGGCAATGTGATCCTGAATGTGTTGAAGTGGATCTCCGTGCAGGGTGTGGATTTGGTTGTTTTCGGTGAGGGTGAGGATGTAGTTGTGAAGCTTTAGGATTTTTTGTGGATGCGTGGCTAGTAGTGTATTGGGGCCTAATCCTGTGCTGTCGAGTAGGATAGAACCTGGATTTTGCACGCGGTTAACTGTCTATTTTCAGGACAGACAAGAAGGCTTCTTTTGGCACTTCGATGGAGCCGATGCTTTTCATTTTTTTCTTGCCGGCTTTTTGTTTTTCTAGGAGTTTTCGTTTTCTAGAGATGTCTCCACCGTAACATTTGGCGATGACGTTTTTGCGCAGGGCTTTAATGGTTTCGCGACAAATAATTTTGCCCCCTATAGCACCTTGAATAGAAACTTCATACATTTGTCTTGGGATGAGTTCTTTTAATTTTTCGGCCATTTTTCGGCCAATGGTGGGGGCTTTGTCACGATGGGCAATGAAAGAGAGAGCATCCACGAGTTCGGCGTTGATGAGCATGTTTACTTTGACGACGTCTGAGGCTTGGTAGCCTTCGAGCCAATAGTCCATACTGGCATAGCCTTTGGTTCTGGATTTAAGTTTATCAAAAAAGTTTGTGATGAGTTCGTTGAGTGGGATAGAAAAGGTGAGTTGTTGTCGATCGGCATCAATAAATTCTGCTTTTTTGTAGAGGCCGCGACTTTCTTGGGCCAACTCGATAACCGTTCCCATGTAGCCATTGGGACAAATAATACTGAGTCCCATAAACGGCTCTTCGATCATGTCCATTTCTTGAGGGGTTGGAAATTTACTGGGGTTTTCGATCATTAGGATTTCGCCGTTGGTTTTGGTGATGCGGTAGGTAACGTTGGGAGAAGTAACAACGATGTCGATGTTATATTCGCGTTCGATGCGTTGCTGGATAATTTCCATGTGTAAGAGGCCTAAAAATCCGCATCGGTATCCGAAACCCAAGGCTTGGGACGATTCTGTTTCAAAATGGAGAGAAGCGTCGTTTAATTTTAATTTTTCGAGCGCGTCTTTGAGCCCTTCGAAGTCGTTGGTGTCAACGGGATAGAATCCGCAAAAGACCATGGGTTTGGCTTCTGTGTATCCGGCGAGAGGTTCTTGCGCGGGATCTCTATAGTCTGTGATGGTATCCCCAACCCTTGCGTCACCGATGTCTTTGCTGTTGCCGATCATGTAGCCTACTTCGCCGGTTTGTATGCCGTTTGGAGAGGGCATCATTTTGGGTTTAAAAAATCCTAATTCAAGGATTTCAAAGTTGCGATCGTTGGACATCATTTTGATGCGCTGGCCTTTTTTTAGGGCACCACTGAAAACACGCACGTAACTGATGACGCCACGATAGGGATCGAAATGCGCATCAAAAATAAGGGCTTTAAGATGTTGATCTGGCAGGGGTTTTGGGGCCGGGATATGTTTGACGATGGCTTCCAAAATATCTTGCACACCGATACCTGTTTTGGCACTACATAAGACGCATTGTTCTTGAGGAATCCCCAAGACACGTTCTATTTCTTCTGCAACACGGTTGGCATCTGCAGAAGGCAAATCAATTTTGTTGATAATGGGAATGATTTCGAGATTGTTTTCTAAGGCGATATAAAAATTAGCGAGGGTTTGGGCTTCGATGCCTTGGGTCGCGTCTACGATTAAGAGCGCGCCTTCACATGCGGCGAGGGACCGGGAGACTTCGTAGGTAAAATCAACATGTCCTGGAGTGTCGATTAAATTCAAAATGTAGGGTTTACCGTCTTTGGCCACGTAATCTAGTCGAACAGCTTGCATTTTGATCGTAATGCCACGTTCGCGTTCTAGATCCATACTGTCTAACAGTTGCGCTTTCATGTCTCGATCCGCAACGGTATGTGTAAATTGGATGAGGCGATCGGAAAGTGTGGATTTTCCGTGATCTATATGGGCAATAATAGAAAAATTACGTAGGTTACTCATAGAAATCAAATCCTAGCATAGGAGGGTCTATAGGAAGAAGAATTTTCTTACTTAAACGGCAGGTGCTATTGGATTGATTACTTGTTGTTGCCAAAAAGATATGATAATTGTAATATCCAGGTTCAATAATAAATTTAATATATAAGGAGTTATGAAAATGAAAGCATTTCAAAAAAGTTTAGTTCTTGGAGTTTGTGTACTTTCGCTTGTTGTTTTGGCAGCTTGCAACAAGTCACCTAAAGCAACAGACGCATCAGCAACTGCAACTGCTAACGCAACTGCAACAGCTAACGCACCAGCAGCAACAACTGCAAACTACTAATTCGTTAGTTAGCTTAAAGTTTTAAAATACCCCCCTCTCTTTATTGATTGGGGGGTATTTTTTTGCCTAGAGTATTTTTTTATTTTCTCTTATACTCTACGAAATGACTTTATTTGAAACGTTTTCAAAATCCTCCATTCCCCCCATTATTGTCATTGGGGACGTGATGCTGGATGAATACCATTGGTGCAATGTAGATCGTATTTCTCCTGAGGCTCCGGTGCCTGTTTGCAAAGTGGGGCATACGACGGTGGTTCCTGGTGGTGCAGCTAATGTCGCGCATAATTTACAGACATTGGGAGGTACTGTTTTTTTGCTTGGGGTGATTGGGCAAGATAGTACAGGCGATAAATTGCGTTCGGCGTTAATCAACTATGAATTATCTGTAAAAGGCTTAATCCAAGATACAAAAAAACCAACAACGTTGAAGTCTCGTATTGTGGCGCATCAGCAACACATTGTGCGTGTAGACAGAGAATCTTCTGCACCTATTTCGGATGATTTGGCAGATATTTTGTTGTCGCAATTTGATACGGCACTTCCAGATTGCAAGGCCGTTATTCTCTCTGATTATGCCAAAGGCACACTAACACCTCGTGTGCTTAAACATATTATCGATGCTTGCAAAAAAAATCATGTGCACGTCATTGTTGACCCTAAGGGCGATGATTATAGTCTCTATAAAGGGGCTTCGGTTTTAACCCCAAATGCGAGTGAATTTAATGCCGTTATTCGCCGGAAAGCAAGCTCTGAAGAAGAGATTCTTTCGTTGGGTCTTGGTTTAATTGAAACGCTTTCTCTATCAGCATTGGTGGTGACTCGTTCTGAAAAAGGGGTATCCGTTATTGAAGCTCCTAACCACAAAACGGATATTCCAACCAAGGCACAAGAAGTTTATGATATTACGGGAGCAGGGGATACGTTTATTGCCGTACTTGCTGCCGGACTTGCTATCGGCGGATCGGTCATTGAAGCTGCGTATCTGGCTAATCTTGCGGCTGGTATTGTAGTTGGTAAAGTCGGTACGTCTACTGTCACCCGAGACGAATTGTTGGAAGCGATTCAACACGATCTACATGCATCGTAAATATTTTACTTTAGAGACTGCGGCTCAGTGGATTGGTGAACAACAGGTTTCTAGCAAACGTGTTGTATTTACCAATGGCTGTTTTGATTTATTGCATCGGGGTCATTTGGCGTATTTAGAAGAAGCGAAGGCCTTGGGTGACGTGCTCATCATAGGCGTCAACTCCGATGCGTCTGTTCGTCGTCTTAAGGGTGCCAAGCGGCCTATTATGCCCCAAGAAGATCGCCTCACATTATTAGCATCACTTGAAATGGTGGATGCCGTTGTGCTGTTTGATGACGAGACGCCTATTCCGTTGCTTCGTGTGTTACGCCCTGACATCCATGTGAAGGGGGGAGATTATGCACCAGAAAGTCTCCCAGAATATTCTGTTGTGATTGGGTATGGTGGGCAGGTAAAGATTTTAAGTTTTGTTGAGGGTTGTTCATCGAGTGGGATTATTACGCGTATTGTGGAAAGGTACGGCCATGATCATTAAGACGCAAATGGTGAGTCATTGGGAACAAAATGCCCGTGTCTTGATTGATCCGATTATGAAGCATGCGGTGATTGTAGATCCTGGTGCAGCCGGTGATGTGCTTTTGAATTTGGCAGAGCCCTCTGTGAATCAAGTTACCGATATTTTTATTACGCATTGTCATATTGATCATGCGGGTGGGGTAAAAGCGCTTTTGGAGCTTTTTGATCATAAGGGATTACCTAGACCTCGTGTTGCTTATCATACGGAAGGCCAGTTTTTGGGGGATCGTATTGATATGCAGTCGATATCAATGGGATTGCCTTCGGGACAGTATCAAAATGTACCCAAAGTTGATTTGGATTTAAAAGGATTAACGTCTTTTTCGGTTGGATCTGTAACGGGAAAATTGTTGTATACACCGGGGCATGCGCCTGGTCATGTGGCGCTTTATTTTGAGAGTGTACAGTCGGTGATTGCGGGAGATGCTCTATTTAGAGGGTCTATTGGACGAACGGATTTGCCTGGTGGGGATTATGAATTGTTGATTCGAAGTATTAAGAATGAGCTCTTAACTTTGCCTGATGAGACGAAAGTTTTGAGTGGGCATGGTCCGGATACAACAATTGGAAATGAAAGACGGCGGAATCCGTTTTTGAGTTAACTCACAACTAGTTTTTCTGAATTGCCCAAGTATTCGTTATAACAGCTATGAGTAGAGGCTAAAAATGCTAACCTATTTTCTTGTAAGATCGGATCTTTATCCATAACCAGAACATCTTCAAAATATTGTGTCCAAATTGGCGTGCATTTTGCAAGTGAATCGAGGCTGTTTGAGGCCTGAATAGCCTCGTATACAGCGTGTTCTATTGGCAAAACAAATTGCGCTGTGTCAACGGTTTGTGTTGTTGCTTTTTGTGCAAGTCGTTGGATACGTACGGCTGTTTCGATGAGCCGCTTCATCGTGTCAGCATTATCTTTTCGATAGACTTCCAATTGCGTCGCTTTTTTGAAAAGCGCATAAATATTTCTATGGGGAGTATCGAGAATGGCATCGACTGTGTCATACGAAATTTCTTTTTCGATGAATAAAGATCGAATGCGTTGAAGAAAAAAGTCGTTAAGTTTATCGCGATTTTTTTGCTCACCTAATAGGGCATACGCTTGGTCTATGACGATTGAAAGATCGAGGGCTAATTTGTGGTGCAAGCTAATTTGAAGAATGCCATAAAGTGCGCGTCGAATGCCTAGCGGATCTTGCGAACCAGTCGGAATGACGCCACTATAAAAACAGGCAACAATCGTATCTAATTTATCAGCTATTGAGATCGTAATTCCTGCTGGAGTTTGTGGTAGACTGTCTCCAGAGAATTTGGGAAGATAATGCTCGACAATGGCGGTGCAAACGTCTGGGCTTTCGCCTTGTTTTTCTGCGTAGATGCTTCCCATAATTCCCTGTAATTCGGGGAGTTCGTAAACCATGTGAGAGACAAGATCGGCTTTGCAAAGTTGGAGTGCACGATTGAGTGTTTCATGATTTTTGAAGTTGAGTGTTTCGTAGAGATGATCGGCTAGTTTTTGAATACGAATACGTTTGTCGTGAAGTGTGCCGAGATCCCGTTGGAAGACGACTTTTTCAAGTTTGGGTAAGTTGGTTTCTAGGGGATGCTTGAGGTCCTCTTCCCAAAAGAATCTAGTGTCTTCGAGACGAGCAGTGAGCACGCGTTCGTTGCCTTGGATAATAATGTGTTTGTTGGATTCTGTGACGTTTTCTGCAGCGACAAAAAAGACAGGTTGTAGGGTACTATTTTCGTCCATGAGAGGAAAATATTTTTGGTGTTTCTTCATGCATTGGATGAGAACGTCTTGGGGAAGTTGGAGATAGACGGGGTCGATATTGCCTTTTAGAACGACTGGATATTCGGTAAGAAATGTCACTTCCATCAGGAGCTCTGCATCATGATTTTCTGGGATATTTTTCTGGATGCGTGTTTTGCGTTTGATGGGATCAACGATTACTGAAACTGTTTCAAGCGCTTGTTCGTAATGATCTGCATGTTGAATCGGAATAGGTCCTTCGCTTAAAAAACGATGGCCTTGGCTGATACGATTGGCTTGAATATCGTAGAGAGTGATTGGGAGAATTTCTTGATCTAGGAGACTCACAATCCAATGTACAGGTCTCACGAAAGGCGATTCTTGACGTCTCCCCCACTGCATCGCAATGGGAAGTGGAATGCTTTTTATAATTGATGTGATTAGGCCAGGAAGAAGCGCTTCTGTTTTTTGTCCGCCTGCGTTTTTGGTGACCGTTACATAGCCGTCGATACAGGTAAGATCGGTTAATTCTACGCCCATTTTTTTTGCGAATCCAATAGCCGGAGGTAGATAGTTTTGGTTGGTATCTACTCCTATTTTTGTAGGAGGACCGGTGATTGTTTCGATCCGTTTTGGTTGTTCTTCTCCGAGGCCTTTAATAGTCAGAGCAAGTCTACGATACGTTCCAAGCGTTTCGATAGATTCGTACGTGAGATAGGCTTCAGTGAGTGCTGTTTCGGCCCGAGTTTTGAGTTCGGCTAATAACCCAGGCATAAAGCGAGCCGGAATTTCTTCGCACCCGATTTCTAGAAGATACGTGCTCATTCGACGCTGGCCTCTTCTTGTTTTTCTACGTATTTTTTAGCGCATTCACTGGCTAGTTTTCTGATACGGAGAATGTATCCCATACGTTCTGTGACTGAGATAGCACCGCGTGCGTCTAACAAATTAAATGTATGGGAGCATTTGAGACAGTGATCGTAGGCTGGCCAGATTAGATTTTTGGATAGAAGATGTTCGGCTTGGGCTGCGTTGAGTTTGAAGATTTTAAAAAGCGAATCGGTATTGGCTTCTTTAAAATTGAAATGACACTGTTCGATTTCGGATTGCTTGTAGACATCGCCATACGTGACATCGCCGTGCCAGATCAAATCATAGACACTTTTTTTATTTTGAATGAACATGGCGAGGCGTTCGAGACCATAAGTGATTTCTACTGGTATTGGAAAACAATCGAGGCCACCGCATTGTTGAAAATACGTGAATTGTGTAACTTCCATTCCGTCCAGCCAGACTTCCCACCCTACTCCCCAGGCACCTAAAGTGGGTGATTCCCAGTTATCTTCTACAAATCGAATATCGTGATCTTTGGTTTGGATGCCCAACGCTTCAAGACTTTTGAGATAGAGGTCTTGGACGTTTAATGGGGACGGCTTGAGGATGACTTGGAATTGGAAATAATGTTGAAGACGATTGGGGTTTTGGGCGTAACGTCCGTCGGCGGGTCTGCGGCAGGGTTCAACGTAGGCGACGTTCCAGTCTTTTTTTCCGAGGACACCCAGGAAGGTGTGAGGGCTCATGGTGCCGGCCCCTTTTTCTGTGTCATAGGGCTGCATGATTAAGCAATCATTTTTGGACCAGAAGGCTTGTAAGGTAAGAATAATTTCTTGGAAGGTCATCTGAGTTTTATTTTAGCGTTTATGCTCACGATGATCTAGTAGGCTATAAAAAGAAGTGATGACTTTTTCGAACCAGTTTCGCAGGATTTGTTTTTTGTCGTGGACAACGGCATCGACGTAACCGACGCAATATTGAGCATCGGGAAAATGATTTTGAAAAACTTGGACATTGGGGATGTGGCGATACCGATTGATGAGTTCTATTTGATCTTTTGCGAAAGCTTCTTGCGGACAGTAGTGAAAGAGTAAACCGCATTTTTTTTGGATGGCGAGCGCATGGATATCAGGGAGAAGATCGATCATGTCGGTTTGTATAGGAACATTAATGATGACTTTTTTTTCTTCAGATTTTAGATAGTCTATTTTTTCCATCACATCTTCATAACCATCATCACCTGTGATGATTCGATAGGTCTCTGCATCGGTTGCAGGTAGATACATAAAAACCGTGTCTACATAAGGGAGTATACTGGCCCATTTATCGAGGGAAAATTGGCCGTTTGTCCAAAATTTGACGATGCATTTTTTCTTTTTTAAAAAGAGCAAGAGTTTTTGAAGTCGTTGACTGAGAAAGGGTTCCCCACCGACGAGATGATAGGTTTTTTTGAGCTGCTTATTTTTAAGTTTGATAGCAGGCTCTTGGGAAGGAGGAAGTTTCCAGAGCGCGCAGGTAATGCAGGAGAGGTTGCACCGGTGGGTGAGTTGGAGGGTGTCCTGTGAAAGGAGCGGAATATATCTTATTAATTGCTCAATTTTTATAATGGTTCTCGTCCGCCTTGTTTGCAGATGGTCATAGCTTTAATTTGATTGGTAGGAATTTTGCCATATTCCTCGGTGATGACATAGCCGCTTTTTTTGTCTTTGAATTTATCGATAATTTTTCGGCCATCTTTGAGGATAATGAGGATGCGTTTGCCTTTGTTTGTGGAGGTATGGAGTGTCATATAGATAGTATGGCTTAATTTATAGTAAAGTGACTAGGTATGAACACATTTCTATGACACAGCCCTTTATCATTCCCTTTCAAACGACAGATTGGTCTACAATTCCCATTACTGAACATCCTGGAGAAACAGGTAAAGCTTTTTGGCAGACGTTACAGTTTGAGGGATTCCGCATAAGAATGGTGGAATATACACCTGGATACAAAGCAGATTATTGGGGTGAGAAAGGACGTATTATCTCTTGTGTTAGCGGAGAGATGACTTCTGAACTTGGAGATAAGCGTGCGTTTGTATTGAAGCAGGGTATGACGTATGTAGTGACCGATGAAGCCAGTTCACATCGGTCAACTACAGATGGTGGTGCGAAGTTGTTTATTATTGATGGGGATTTTTTGAAGAAATAGAGAAGCCCCCCTGCCCCCTGAAGGGGGTGCATTTATTTAGATATGTGGAGAAGTATTTCTTTTGTGATTTTGTCGATGTCGTTGATGACTTCTTGGTTTTTGAATCTTAGGATTTGGCAGTCTAGGGTTTTGAGGAGGCTGTCTCTTTCGGAGTCGCGTTCTTTTTGATCGTTGTGGATTTCGCCATCTACTTCGATGACTAGATTTTTTTCTAGGCAATAAAAATCTACGATGAATTGGTTTAGGATGTGTTGGCGTCGAAATTTGACGCCTAGTTTTTTATTATCGATGGCGGACCAGAGTATGGCTTCGGCGTGGGTTGGAGAGTGGCGCATTTCTTGGGCTTTTATTTGGAGTTGTTCGTATAGTTTTTTGTTTGCTGTGTTTAGCATTTTTTCCTTGGTTGAGCCTGTCAGGGAAATGTAGATTTTTGAGTATATATACTTTAAGAATTTAGGTCTGCCAATATGATGGTATATATGATTTTGCTTTTTTAAGCCCCCCAACCCCCTAAAGGGGGCGCACATTTCGTATTTAGACACTATCATCTTTTCCATTGTTTCTTATTTCGCTAAACCACTTATTTAAAGCCCGAACTATTCGCCCCCTTTAGGGGGTTGGGGGGCTTCTCG
>SICP01000020.1 GCA_009691415.1 Candidatus Margulisiibacteriota bacterium | reverse complement strand
CCATTTTGGGCATATTGAAGGTGCTAATGCACAACGCCCATTTGTGGCGCATTATGGACATGCGAGTAAATTGTAATGGTTTTTTCCCGTGTGATTTCCGCCAAAGTTGTATTGTTTTCTACCGCATCACTAAACCCGCCAAATTCTGCAATCCAAGTGGCATTGTTAAGATGCACTCCTGAAGCAGGGACATCATCATATCCGTTGGTATAAGGGAAGTAGATGCGGTTTCCACTTCCGTTAGGCTCGCCAGTGGCCCAGACGTTGTGCTCTAGCCTGACGCCAGCTTCGGGAGCGTCGGTATCCCAGTGATAGAGATCTCGATTAAAGGCTAAATCTGCGGGTGTGTCATTACCGCTACCACTCACGATAACAATGGAATTGTTGGGATTGTTGGTGTTTACCCAAAATTTATTACCTACGGCTAGTGTATTAATAAAGGCTCTGTCGACGCTTGTGACTGTTAATAAATAACTGCTATGTCCTAAAAAATTTAAGTTTCCGGCGGCTACTTTAGATAAATCCAGACTAGTATAAGCTGCATGTGGATAATAGTAATAGTGATCAGATGTCGGGTGATGATGCAAATCTGTTTCCTTGGAATCATATAATTTAACGGTCACTATTCTGGGGCGAATGTCTGGCTTTGGCCATCCGTTATTTTTGTAACTGAGGGATCGTAAAAAGGCTTGCCATGTAGCTGATGAAGGATAGTTGGCGGAAAAGGTATAAACCCCACCTCCTGCACTAACTAAAGTGAGGCCGCCTAACGTATAACTAAAGGTGTCGTCAGCGGCATTGTAGTTGGTGATGGTTACGGATAATCTGTCCCATGCAATATTGGTTGGGGTTGTCACTGGAACGACGACAGAAGGCATGAGATTTAGGGTTCGATTTGTAGTTAATGTGTATGTTGTTGTAGGTACGTTTTGCATGACATCTAATGGTGCGGCATGAAGCTGGATAGATAGAAAAATGAGTAGCAATAGTATGGTATATTTCATTTGAAATCATATCCTGGAAACGCGTAATAAATGCCATTGTTATAAAACATGTAAATAATATCTACTGAATCGGTGGTTTTTGTAAATGTTTGTTGCACACCTTGTGACCATTTGATGGAGTTTGGAAAGTTGTATGTGGTGTTTGTTGAATTTTGTTTACATTGTATGAGTAAGAAAAGTTCTGCGCTGTCGGTGGGATTGGTAAAAGAAAAGGTAAGGTTTGCCGAATTTGAGTTAAAGATGACACGCTGTTTGTTCCCGTTTTGCCAATCAATGGTAGCTGTGCTGTCGTTTGCCGCTACTTGAACTTCTGTGAAGCCCACATTTTTGGTGTAACGAACATCTCCTGCAATATCTAGTTTTTCTTGTGCGTTCGTCGTACCAATGCCGATGTTTCCATTTTTAAATGTTAAGTCTTTATCGTGCACAATGAGTTCTGTGCTTGTGAGGTAAGATTGTGCGGCTGGCAGGTGCGTGGTCATACCGAATATGATGGTCGCAAATATATAGAGTGTTAGTCTTTTCATTATAGGCCTTTATCGATTACGCCGTAGTATTTGGTTCCATCGTAATATAGTCCAATTAAATCTGCTTTGCCATTTGTAACGGATGTTGTGGGTACTTTGCCGTAGGGCCATTTAATGGTTGCTGGAAATACTATCTTGCCTGTTCCTTGATGAAGGATCAATAGTGTGAGTCGAGTTGGCCCTGCAGGAGCTGTAAAACTTAAGTTGACTGTAACGTCGCCGGGTTTGGTGAGGATGCAGTGATTGCTGGAAGGCCAGTTGATGGTTTGACTGGTGGATCCTGATGAAATTTTTGTTGGTTTGAAGTAAACCAGTTTGTCGTAGAGTGTGTTTGCGGCTACATCAAATTTTACTAATGGGTTTTCAGTAGAAACGCCCACTCTAGTATTGCTGACGACCAGTGCATTTTTACTCACTATTAAAGAGTTTATGTTGAGGCGTGACTGGGCTGCGAGAGGTGCCGTTCCAATCATGAGAATGAGACAGATGATTTTAACGAAAGTCATACGCTGGGAATGCATAATAGAGGTCCACTCCACTTATTTTTGTGTAATAAAATGAAATCATATCTACAGAAGATGCTTTTTTACTTAAAAGTAAAGGTCCTGTACTAAATTGTCCTTTATATCCGGATGGCCAAATAATGTTGTGTGTAAATGTACCCCCATAATCAATGAGAAGATTTAGCATGGCACTGGTTAAAGGGGGGATAAACGTAATTGTAAGATCACCTGATAAAGGGGCGACTGTTATATGTTGATACCCTCCTTTTCGCCAGTCAATTGTAAGTGCTGTAGTATTGGCGGAGCTACGAATTTCTTTGCCGTATACAGCGTTGTTATATCGGGTAGTTACCCCGACGTGAAAGTCCGAGGTCATGGTGCTTTTCCCCATTCCTAGTCTTCCGTTTTGATACAGGATGCTGTTACCGCTGACGGATAGATTTTGATGGTCTAGGTAGGACTGAGCAAAAATAGATGTGCCCAGGGTCATTATAAAAACCATAAAAATAATATTTAAATGATTATTCATTTGTTTAGTATATTTTATATGCTTTGAAATATGAAATTTTTTGGAAAAAAGTGCGATAACTTTCCATGAGTATGGGCTATTTCAATGTCTGTTATGTTTAATGTACAGGCCTTTTTAAAACCCTATGGGGATAATGTCGCCAATTTTGGGGCGTCATTGATTAAGTCTCTTGTTACATATCCTTTAGTTCAGGCGGGTACTTTACAGAATAAGCCAGGTGTAGTTTCTCTAGGTTTTTTAATATTTTGAGAACGATGGATGTTAACACGTTGTTACTTGGGCCTGGTTTTTTTGTGAAATTGGGCGCGTCATCTCTTAATGGGTTTCTTTGGCTTGGTGGGATGGATGTTTTAAGCGATATGGTTGGTGCTGAGAGTAAAAAACCTTCTACTGCTGCTGCTATTTCTTTTGTTACAAGTTGTTTTGCAAATGGTGTAACGTATCCTTTTTATACGCTGCAAATTCTTAGAATCCAGTCACCCAAAGTATCAGTTTTAGATATACTTAAATCTATGAATTGTCCTACTCGAGAATTGTATAGAGGTGTGCGTAGTTTGCCTTTCATGTCTCTTTATCCAACAATATTTGTATTGGCTAAAGCTTTTCTGGAGGAGAATACTAGTTCTGAAGCATAAAGAAATAGTGTTTCATCACGTCGATAATTTTCTGAAGTTGTGATTCTGAAATAATATAAGGAGGTGTGGTGTAGACGATGTTGCCGAATGGTCGAAGCCAGATACCGTTTTTTTGTGCGTAAGACTGTAGGTTTTGGAGGTTCTTGGGTTCGTGGACTTCGATGACTCCTACTCCACCTTGGACACGACATTCTTTGATGGCTGGTGTTTTGAAGGTGAGTAGCTCTTTTTTGAGATGGGTTTCTATTGTTTTGATTTTGGCTAAATAATTTTCTTGTTGGAAGAGTTGGATGCTGGTGTTGGCGACAGCGCAAGCCAGTGGATTTCCCATAAATGTTGGGCCGTGCATGAAGGCTTTGGGTTCTTCGTCATCGTAGAATGCATTGAAAATGTCGGTTGTGGTGAGGGTGGCTGCATGTCCGATATAACCGCCTGTGAGAGCTTTTCCGAGAACCATAATATCGGGGGTAAAATTGCATTGGTTAGCGGCGAATAATGTGCCCGTTCTTCCGAATCCTGTGGCAACTTCGTCAAAAATAAAGAGAACATTATATGCTTTACATAATTTGGCGGCTTGATTGAGATATTCTGGTGGATAAAATTTAAAGCCGCCGGCTCCTTGCATCAATGGTTCGACGACGAAGGCTGCAATGTCTTGGTGATGTTGTTTAAGAAGTGTGTCTAGCTCTGAAAATTTTTCGATAAAAAATTGTTTAGGGAAGATGCTTGCAAAGTCTGCATGCATGCCATCTTGTGGGTCGCCAATGCTGATGACGCCACAGGTATCGCCGTGATAGGCCCCTCGTAGTGCGACAAATCTTGTTTTTGTTTTGATGTCTTTGTTGCGCCAATATTGTAGCGCTAGCTTCATGGCTACTTCCATGCCGACCGATCCGCTATCCGAAAAAAAGACGTGATTTAGGCCGTTTGGAGTGACGTTTACAAGCGTGTCTGCGAGGTCTTGTGCGGGTTTGTGCGTGAGGCCTCCGAGCATGACGTGGGCCATGTTTTGGAGTTGATCTGAGATGGCTTGATTGAGTTTGGGATGGTTGTATCCGTGTATGGCGCACCACCAGGAAGAGATGCCGTCGATGAGTGTTTCTCCTGTATCAAGATGAAGGTAAACCCCATCTGCTTTTTGGACGCATAGAGGTTGTTGCATGGTTTTGTGTTGGGCGTAGGGATACCAAAGTTTGGACATGGTCGCTAGTATCTTGCTAAACTGTTTTTAAAGTCAAGAAAAGGAGATTTCTTATGGATACTTTGGACGCTAAAAAACAAGAGATTGATGAAGAGATTCAGGTTAATAAAGTGATGTTATATATGAAAGGAAATCGCATGGCGCCTCAATGTGGATTTTCGGCACAAGTGATACAGATCTTGAATCATCTGGGCGTTGCGTATGAGACTCGGGATGTATTATCGGATCCTGAATTAAGAGAAGCGATCAAACAATATTCAGATTGGCCAACTATTCCCCAGTTGTATGTAAATCAAGAATTTATTGGCGGATGCGACATTGTTACTGAGTTATTTGAGAATGGTGAATTAGAAGAGATTGTTGCTGCCTAAGTGATGATGTGGTCAAGGCGTTTAACCGATTGGTTTCGTGTAAATCAGCGGCAGATGCCTTGGCGTGATGACCCGTTGCCGTATTTTATTTGGGTGAGTGAGATGATGTTGCAGCAGACTCAGGTGGATACGGTGATTCCGTATTTCCATCGGTTTGTGGCGCGGTTTCCGACTGTAGTTGAATTGGCTAGTGCGGATCAGCAGGATGTTTTGAAATTGTGGGAAGGGCTTGGTTATTATTCTCGGGCTCGTAATTTTCATAAGGCGGCTCAACTTCTTGTGAGTGACTATAATGGCGAGTTGCCGACTAGTTACGAAGAGCTTCAGAAGCTTTCGGGAATTGGTCCGTATTGTGCGGCGGCGATTTTGAGTATTGCGTTTCAAAAACCGATTCCGGTTGTGGATGGGAATGTGCTTCGTGTTTTTGCACGATTTTGGGGTATTGAGGACGATATTCGTCAGGCTAAAGTTAGGGTGGAAATTTTTAATCGGCTTATGCCATTTATTAAAAAAGAAAAGCCGGCGGATTTTAATCAAGGCATTATGGAATTGGGTGCGCTGATTTGTAAGCCTCAAAAACCGCTTTGCAATAACTGTCCTATTTCAAGTGATTGTTATGCGTGTAAAAATAATAAAGTTTCGGAGCTTCCTTTTAAATCTAAGTCTGCAAAATCGCCTCATTATGAAATTGGCGTTGGGGTTATTTGGCGTGGGGATCAATTGTTGATTGCAAAACGAAAAGTGGATCAGATGTTGGGGGGGCTTTGGGAATTTCCAGGAGGGAAACGTCAGCCGCAAGAAACATTAGAAGAAACTACGCATCGGGAAATTTTGGAAGAGACCGGATTGGATGTAAAAGTAGGTGCGCCCTACCCTGTAGTGAAGCATGCGTATACGCATTTTAAAATTACGATGACGGCGTTTCATTGTATGTCACTTTCCGGTGAGCCGGTTCCGAATTCGAGTGACGAATTAAAGTGGGTATCTGTATCTGAGCTGGCTGCATTTCCGTTTCCCAAGGCGACTTTGAAAGTGATAGAATCGTTTCGAATTATGAAAAATCTTAAGGAGTTTTAACATGTCCAAACAACTTTCCATTATTGCGCCTTCGATTTTATCTGCTAATTTTGCGTGTTTGGGTGCTGAAGTGGATTCGGTTTTGTCTGCTGGTGCGGATTGGGTGCACTTTGATGTAATGGATAATCATTATGTGCCAAATTTAACCATTGGCCCTCTTATTTGTGAGGCGTTGAGAAAACATGGCGTGACAGCTCCGATCGATGTCCATTTGATGGTAAAGCCCGTTGATCGTTTGATTGAAGATTTTGCTAAGGCCGGTGCGACTTATATTACGTTTCATCCTGAAGCTTCTGAGCATATTGATCGTTCTTTAAAATTAATTAGATCTTTGGGGTGTAAGCCGGGTCTGGTTTTTAATCCTGCGACTCCGATTGAGCTGTTGGATTATGTCATGGATCAATTAGATTTGATTTTGGTGATGTCGGTCAATCCTGGGTTTCCGGGCCAATCGTTTATTCCGTCTGCGTTGCAAAAATTGCGGGACGTTAGAAAAAAAATTGATGCGAGTGGTTTGGATATTCGTTTGGAAATTGACGGTGGTGTGAAGTTGGATAATGTAAGAGGAATTTCTGATGCCGGTGCGGATACTTTTGTGATGGGGTCTGCGATTTTTGGATCGCCGAATTATGCTGAGACGATTGGAGTTGTGCGGAGGGAGTTGGTTTAGGGGCTTACCCCTCCCGGCCTCCCATTCGTAACGGGAGGAGACTAGATTTGAAGAGGGGTATTTTTTTTTGGATAAATATGATTTAAATAAGCATAATGTCTGAGCTTGTTTATACACTGATTCGAAAAAAAAGCCGAAAACGTGTCGCAATTGCGGTGCTACCCTGTGGATCGGTGCAAGTATTAGCGCCTATTCGGGCGTCTGTGTCTCGCATTAAGGGGTTTTTAAGAGATAAATCAGATTGGATTCGCAAGCAACAGTTGGTGTGTCATGCTCGGGAGCAGGCGCCTATTTTGACTGGAAATTCTGGCGATATGCTTTTGTATTTTGGCCGTGAAATTACATTGCAAGTGTTACCTGGGGTGAAGCGCTCTGTGGGGCTTGTTGGTTCAGAACTTGTAGTAGGAATGCGTGAACCTGATCCTGAAAAAGTGAAAAAGATGGTGTTGAAATGGTACCGAGAATTGGCACAGGAAATTATTGAGGACCGTGTACTAATTTGGAGCGCACATCTTTCCAAAAAGCCAAAGCAGGTTCGTTTGAAAACCATGACGAGTCGATGGGGAAGTTGCTCAATATTGGGTAATTTGAATTTTAATTGGAAGCTGATTATGGCGCCGTTAGATGTATTGGATTATGTAGTGGTGCATGAGTTGTCTCACTTGGTTCATCATGATCATTCGCGGAAATTTTGGGATTTTGTGGCATTGTTGATGCCGGATTTTAAGCGTCATGTGGTGTGGTTAAGAGAGAATGGGTACCGGTTAGCCTTATAATTTCAAAACGTTTAGACCTTTTAGGTGTAGCAATCGAGTTGTAAACTGAGTAGTTATTTTGGCTTAGTCATGCGGTGATGATATTGCCGAGTGGTATCGTTTTTTTGAGGGTAGTCCAATCGATAATGGCTCCCTCTGCTTTCTGTTCTTTCTAGTGCGCTTTTTGCGATTAGTTCAGAGACGATGAGCATATTTTGTACTTCAATAATTTCTGGCTGCAACGTCTGAACGCTTAAGATATCTTTATTTTTTTGAATAAAATTAAGTAATGTCTCGAGACCCATTTTGTCTCTTACTATTGCTGCGTATTGCCACATCCTGTCGCGTAATGCTTGTTTGAAGGACAGAATTCCGCTGTGGGTTTCTGCGTCGATGGTATTCGGTTTTTGTTGTTTTATGATGGAGTTTAAATTTTTTATTGCGGTGCTTTGACTTGCTTTGATGGCAAGACGATGGCCAAAGACAAGGCCATCTAGGAGTGAGTTTGATGCGAGACGATTGGCACCGTGGACACCCAAGCAGGCGACTTCTCCCCCTGCAAAAAGTCGTGGAATGGTGGTTTGCCCCCAGAGGTCTGTTTGTATGCCTCCCATGAAATAATGGGCAGCAGGGGCGACGGGAATAAAGTCTCTGGTAATGTCGATTTTGGCTTCGAGACATCGTTTGTAAATCGTCGGGAATCGCGTTTGAATATCTAGTTTTAATTGACTGAGATCGAGATAGACGTGCTGGGCGTTTGTTTTTTGCATTTCGGAAAAAATGGCGCGTGCGACGATGTCTCTGGGAGCAAGTTCTGCATCGGGATGGTAGGTTGGCATGAAGCGTTCGCCATGGATATTTCTCAGAAGTGCGCCCTCCCCTCTTACAGCTTCTGAAATGAGAAAGATAGAGATGGGTTTTTTGTCCCCGAGATACAATGTTGTGGGATGAAATTGTGTAAACTCCATGTCTTGGACTGTGGCGCCGGCTTGATAGGCCAGTGTAATCCCGTCTCCTGTTGCAATGGGGGGATTGGTATTGTGTGAGTAGAGTTGTCCGCATCCGCCAGTGGCTAGTATGGTGGCTTTGGCGATATATGTGACAGGCATTTGGTTTTGAATGGCGTGACAGCCGATACATTGGCCATTTTGGATGATGAGTTGTGTGATCATGGTATTGGGAATTAAGGAGACGAGGCCTTCGTTTAAGATGGCACTGCCAAGGGCTTTTTCGATTTCGCGTCCGGTGGCGTCACCTGCGTGTAAGATGCGTCGTTTGCCGTGGGCGGCTTCTTTGGTGAAGTCTAGTTCTCCGTCTTTTGTGTCAAATTTGGCACCTAGTTCGATGAGTTCTCTGACGCGTTCGGGACCTTCTTCAACGAGTATTTTGACTGCTTCTTCATTACATAAACCATCACCGGCATTGATCGTATCGTCGAAATGATGTTTGGGAGCGTCGTCTTTTTGGAGTGCAGCGGCAATGCCCCCTTGTGCGTATTGTGTGGCGCTTTCTCTGAGATGGCTTTTGCTGATTAAAATTGTTTTGCCATGTTGAGAAAGTTTTCGTGCAGCGGTAAGTCCTGCGATACCGCTTCCGATAACGAGAAAGTCGGCAGAAATGATAGTTGGATCACTCATGGTGAGAGTTTATCACAATGTGTTAGGATACGTCTGTTTTGATGCTTGAATATGGAGTAAGTTTTTATGGATTATCAACCGTTAATTATTGAAAAGAAATGGCGGCAGATTTGGGAGGAATCGGATCTTTATAAGACCCCGGTTCGGTCTCAAAAGCCGTCTTATTATGTTTTGGAAATGTTCCCCTACCCTTCTGGGCAATTGCATATGGGGCATGTGCGTAATTATAGTTTGGGCGATACGCTTGCACGGTGTAAACGCATGCAGGGTTTTGATGTGTTGTATCCAATGGGCTTTGATAGCTTTGGGTTGCCTGCTGAGAATGCAGCCATTAAGCAACAGATTGATCCCGAAGCCTGGACGTTGTCGAATGTGCAGTCTATGGAAGAGCAGTTAAAGTCTCTTGGTTTTAGTTATGACTGGTCTCGTGAAGTGGTGACATGTGTGCCGGAATATTATCGATGGAATCAATGGATCTTTTTAAAACTGCATGAAAAAGATCTTATCTATCGTAAAAATGGGTTTGTAAATTGGGATCCCGTTGATCAGACTGTATTAGCCAATGAGCAGGTGATTCAGGGGCGTGGCTGGCGGTCTGGGGCTGAAGTTGAGCAACGAGAAATTGTGCAGTGGTATATTCGGATTACGGATTATGCTGAGGAATTGCTGCAGGATTTGGACACGTTAACAGAGTGGCCTGAGTCTGTAAAAACGATGCAACGTAATTGGATTGGCAAGTCTACGGGTGTGTCGATTCGGTTTCCGGTTGTGGGTTCTGATGAGACGATCGAGGTGTATACCACGCGTCCAGACACGGTTTACGGCATTACGTATTTGGCCTTAGCGCCGGAGCATCCTAAAGTCACGGAGTGGTCTGATGCTGATACGAAAACTTTTGTGGAAGCGACTAAGAAAGTGTCCAAGATAGATCGTGGGGATGATTCTAAACCGAAGACTGGAAAGTTTTTGGGACAGTATGTGACGAGTCCGTTTACGGGTGAGCAGATCCCTGTGTGGACCGCCGATTATGTGTTGATGGATTATGGCACGGGGGCTGTGATGGCTGTGCCTGCACATGATGAACGGGATGCTGCGTTTGCGAAAACGTATCAGTTGTCTGTGAAGCAAATGGACTGTGTATCGAAAGAAGAGATTATCGATTTGGTTGAGTCTAAAGGTTGGGGTAAGAAAACGATTAATTTTCGGTTGCGGGATTGGTTGATTTCTCGTCAACGATATTGGGGAACGCCTATTCCGATGTTGTATGACGAAGCGGGCGAAATTGTGCCGGAGTCTATTGAAAACTTACCGGTTTTGCTTCCTAAAGATGCCGTGTTTAATGGACAAGGAAATCCATTGGATAAGTCGCCTTCGTTTAAAACAGTTGAGCGGGATGGAAAAACCTATCGCAGAGAGACGGATACGATGGATACGTTTTTTGATTCGTCTTGGTATTTTTTACGGTTTTGTGATCCGAAGAATACAGAGCTACCATTTGATTTTGAGGCGGCTAATTCTTGGATGCCGGTAGATCAATATATTGGTGGTGTAGAGCATGCCGTATTGCACTTATTGTATGCGCGGTTTTTTACTAAAGCTTTGCGAGATTTAGGGCTGGTTTCAGTGAATGAACCTTTTAAGAGACTTTTGACCCAAGGTATGGTTTTGAAAGACGGCTCTAAGATGTCGAAGTCTGTAGGTAATACGGTAGATCCTGGAAATATTATTAAAGAATTTGGTGCGGATACCGCCCGTTTATTTATTTTGTTTGGGGCCCCTGTTGAGCGAGATTTGGATTGGTCTGATGAAGGGGTTGAGGGCGCGTTTCGATTTTTAAAACGTGTTTTTCGTTTGGTGACGGAGTTCTCTCCTGTGAAGTCTGGATTTGAAGTTGCATTGGAAAAAATATGTCATAAAACTATTTTTAGAGTAACAGAAGATATAGAACGGTTTAGTTACAATACGGCGATTAGCCGAATGATGGAGTTGACTAATTTTATGACGAGTCATGGCACGACTCAAAAGGCGAATGATATTTTATTGTTATTACTTGCACCCTTTGCACCTTTTATGACAGAAGAAGCGTGGCAGCTTTTGGGTCATGTAAAGAGCATTCATCAAACAGCTTGGCCCAAGTATGATCCGGGTCTGTTGGTGGATGACGAGGTGACGATTGTGGCGCAGGTCAATGGCAAGCTTCGGGGTCAGTTTGTCGTTCCCAAAGGTATCTCTCAAGAAGCATTACTGGCGCTTGTGAAATCGGATGAACGCGTGGCGAAATTCTTGGTTGATGTGACGATTATTAAGGTGGTTTTTGTGCCCGATAAGTTACTTAATTTTGTAGTGAAGTCATGACGAGAGTGGATCGTGTGAGAACACTTTTAGAAGTAGCTTTTTCACCAACATTTTTAGAGATTATCGATGAGAGCCACTTGCATGCGGGGCATAATGCGGAGGCGAAATTGGGAGGGACGCATCTTAGAATCACGATTGCGGCTATTCAATTTGTGGCGCTTGCACGGGTTAAACAGCATCAGCTTATTAATCACGTTTTAAAAGAAGAATTTTTGTCTGGATTACATGCGCTTTCGATCACGATTAAATAACAGATACTACAGATGTAACTTTTTTGTAATTTTATGAGAACTCTCTTTAACGCAAGTTTACTTACAAAAAAATGGAGAGCGAAATTATGAATGTGGGGCTGTTGCAAAATAGCCAAAAAGAGCAAGTGTATTGTGAAATTTTGTAAATTCAAAAAAGGTAATCCAATAAAGGCGAAGTTATCCACAGATTTGATTAAATTTCCCCTTTTTTTTGTGAGCCTTTAGAGAGGCCAGCGTAGATTTTACTGTGGGGAGCTATGCCTCTTGAAAAACCGGTGGGGCATTTAGGGTAACGTGGCGTTTGACGTTTCAAACGATGGCATTGAGAAATAACTACATCTAAACTTTGACGAGGCCACGATATTTTGCGCGCTTTTCAAACCTAGAAATGAGGAGACCTCATGGCCCTTCTCCAACGGTTGAGATCTTTGTTTTTACCCTTTATATTTTGTTTCACAATGGCGGCACTATAGGCGCCTCGTTTTTTAAATGGCATTCTGAGCCTTGTCTGCAAAAACCATTTCATCATTTCTAGGGCAGATCCGAGAAAAGCCTTCTTGATATGAAATATTGGCGGGAGTAGCAGCAATGCGTTCAATCATATCTGAGACCATATCAACGCTGATATGTCCTTTACACCCAAAACGGAGCGCATGATCACTGTTTCTTTTGATCGAAATCGAAGTCGTGTCTCTAATTCACGATCCGATAGGTCACAATAAAATTGTAAATACAAGCATCGTATTCCTATATCTATGCCAAATCCCCTTCGTCCAACCATTTTCTCAAAATTTTTAAACCCGCGTAAGCGGGTTTTTTATTTTCTGCTTAAACTTCTATTTCGCAACAGCCCTAAGTTAGATTGAAAGATTTTGAGGCTATGAAGGTTTTATTGGACAGCTATTTACAAACTAGAATTTAAAAACTGCGACGTTCTAGTTTTCCATCAATTATTGTATGGGTGATGTTAGGTTCTGGTTTTAGTTTAATAATTGTGAAGCTGGCTTTGCTGCCTAGTCCAAATGGTGTGTGATTGAGTTTGAAAATACGATTTGGATTATATGAGACGCAGTTTATGAGTGTCTGCATTGGGATGTCGTGGGTTTGGTGTAGTGTGAAAAGTGAGGGAATGAGAGTTGAAAAACTGGCGGTGCCAAATGCGGCTTCGGTGTGGTCACTTGCGATGATGTCTATTGTCCCGTCGAGTAGGCCTTCGATGAGTGCGAGTCTGTCAGTTTCTGTGCGCAGTGGTGGGTATGTTTTTGCTTGTGTATCGTTGTCTTTGACGTCGTTTTTTGTTTTGAGAAGGTAGTGTGGTGCGGTACCGCAGGTGACGTTTAAATGGCTGGCCTTTGCGTCTCGAATGAGTTGTACCGAATGGGCGGTGGTAATTGGAAAAAAATGAATTTTGCCGCCATAAGTGGCAAGTAGTTGTAGATCTCTTTTGATGCGAATGGATTCGGCAAGACCTAAGTCGGTTGAAATGCACCCTTCTTGCATGGCGCTTTCTTGTGTGAGGCTTGTTTCGTTGGGCCTAATTATAATGGGGATGTCAAGGGAATTGCTGTAGTCCAGACAGTTGCGCATGAGGTTGACATTGTCTGGTGAATTGCCGTCTGAAAAAGCGATGCTCCCCTGCTCTTTTAGCGTTAACATTTCGGAGGGTTCTTGCCCTTTACTTTGTTTGGTTAGTGGACTGATGAGATGGTGTTTGATGGGGCTGGTTCCGGTTTGTTTTGACACGATGTGGGTGATGCCGGAGTGTGCTAAAACTTCTGGTCTAGGGAGGCTTTGTACGTGGGCATCGGTGAGATTGGGGATGATGATGCTGCCTTTGATATCTATGATTTGGATGTCATCTTCGTTTTCGTCAGGCAAATAGCCCATACCTGCGATGCGATTATTTTCGATAAGAATATTTAAAATGCTTTCTTGGTATTTGCCATTGGTGAAGAAAATGGGTTTCATGATAGGTTTTTATGGGGGAGTGTCATTAAGTTTTTTAGTATACAGAAAATTTTAGAAAACTTTAAGTTGTTTTTGTTCTGCTTTCACAAGCGTAGTGGTCTGTGTTGGTTTTCCGTTTTTGTAGCGAATACGTTTGATGGGAAAGTTGCCGACGCTGGGTTCGGGGAATGGGATGTGTATACCCGGTATGATGCCGTTTATTTGTGATTGGAGAAGGGTGAGTGTGGCGTCTGACAATTGGGTGAAATGTGTAAAGTCTGCTGCTTGTAGTCCGAGTGTAGTAAGAGAGACCGTCCATACTTCTTCGATGAGATCTTCTTTGGAATACACTTTGTAATGGTTGCAAATCCATCGATTACAGGGGGCATCTTTGGAGACGAGTTGGTAGTTTCTTTCAGGTGTAAGGGTTGTAATCATTTCCGAGACTTGTTGCTGTTGGGGTATGTAGTTGGGGTTAGAGAGTTGGAGTTTGCCCATTTTGTAGGTGACGGATCTGGTAACTTCGTTTGCGTTTATTATGGTTTTAAAACTTTCTTTGTCTAAAGAAAGATAAATAAAAGTGAACGCGCTATCTGAATTAAGGCCTTCTGTTTCTTCTTTAAATATGAGTCGGGTTCCTGCATTTGTAAGCGTGGCGCATAATATGAAGAGGCTTATAAAAAGACGTTGTTTTATTGGCATAGTGAGGGTAGTTGTTCTTTTATATCGAGCCAGGCTGCGGTGTGGTCTTCGCTGTAGGGGATATTTTTAAAGCTGGCGAGGATGTCATCGACGTAGGAAACTTCTCGCATGCCTACTAATACGCATGAGATACCGTAGGTGCTATAGAGTGCTTTGAGGGCGACGTGGGTAAGAGAATCGGCGGTCCAAGCGGGTTGTAGGGTTTCGGTGATGTCTTTGATGTGATGACAGCTGCGTTGTTTTTCTTGTTTGAAGTGGGCGGTGAGATGTTGGGTGGCGACGGCAATAATTTGGAGGTAGCCTTGTAACCAGTTGGCGCAATGGGGAGGCATTTCACCGTTTTTGGTGAGGAGTCCGATTCCGACTTCGATATGGGGGAATACCGCGTGCTCTAGGGCGTCTTTCCAGTGTTCGTAGCTGGGAATATTTTCCCAATTTTCTGTTAGGAAATGGCCTATGCCGAATTGTTTTTTGATTGCATAGCTGGCTTCTTCTGGGATGCCGTCTTGATCGAGAACAGAATTAATTAACTCGGCTTCTTTTTTTTCTAGGCGTTTTAAATAATAGACGACTTCTTCGGGTGTTGTTGGTGTGGTTTCTGGAAAATCGATGAGACGATAGAGGGTGTCGTTAATAATGGCGTTGAGGGGGCGATTGACGAGGGTGGCGATTTGATGTTCGGCTGCAAGCTGTATGAGGGAGGCTTCTTCGGTGTGGTGTTCTGTTGCGGCATCGGTTTCGAATAAGTTCATGGGAAATTCGATGATGGCAAAGTGGGCGAAGTTGTTTTTTTCTATGATGTCCAGAATGCGTTTTAGAGAGGTTGCGTTGGGTTGTGTGGCTGGTGCGGGGAAGGTGTTGGAGCTAATGCCGTAGTATTGGATGCGGCCCTTCTTTACTTCTGTTTCTAGGTAACGACAGGCGGTTTCGATCATGTGGTAGTAGCCGTTGATGTCGCTGTCGGATTCGAAGTAGGTCTCGGGATTATGCAGGAGGTAGATGTCGATGGTTTTGAGGCCCAGTCTTTCGAGACTTGCTTCGAGTTCGTTTTCTAGATCTTCGGGGTCGAGTGAATGGATGGATTCTTCGGTTTTGGGATCTTGCATGTAGCCGCCTTTGGTCACGACAACGATGGCGTCTCTGTTGAGTGTGCCTGTGTCGATGTGTTCTTTAAGGGTGTCGCCGATGAGTTGTTCAGAGCCGCCAAATGTATAGTTTGCGCTGGTGTCGATTAAGTTGATGCCGGATAATAGTGCGTGACGAAGTGCATCTCTGTGATGTGTGATATTGGGTAGAATGCGATAGGATCCAAAGCCGGCTGGAGAACAATATAGATTGGTTTTTCCGAGTCTTTTGGCTGGGTGGTTGTGGGAGTCTAAGTGGGTTTTTGTGGCGCTTTCTGTTGCATAATTAGTGTGAGTTTTCATAGTTAAGAAATTGTAGTTTAAAAGTGATGCTCTGTAAATTTTTTGGTTGTATATGGATAATTTGCTCTATCTCGTGCTCTTTCTTTAATTTACAAAATTTCGCAAGTTACTTGCTTTTTTGGGCTATTTTGCAACAGCCTCATAATGAAATTGCAGATAAAAGCATCGTATTCCTACATCTATGCCACTTCGCCCAACCTTTTCTCAAACTTTTTAAACGGATACATAAACTTCGAAAACCTACGATTTTTTCAATCGTCCATAGCTCATTTTTTTGTGGACTCGAGATATAGTGGTTGTCCGGAAAAAGACGCATATGTTGAATTAGTTTCTCTTGTTCAGCGTCAAACAATGATTTTTCTAATCATGTTATCCGCTTCTAGAAATTTGGTTGCATTTTGGTTTTCGTAGTTGTTTTGAA
Organism: Candidatus Margulisiibacteriota bacterium; assembly: GCA_009691415.1. Lineage (GTDB taxonomy): Bacteria > Margulisbacteria > Marinamargulisbacteria > SXXA01 > SICP01 > SICP01. The sequence continues at coordinate 8,654 of SICP01000020.1, read as the reverse complement.
AAAGTTACATAGTTGGATTCTCTCACCTATAAATTTCTAAGAAATTTTGTTACTCTTTCTTTATGCTTCTTTGGTTTATAACTAAATTTTATAGTTTGATTCAGGCGTTACATTCTAAAGATTCTCCTCGGCAAATTGCGCTTGGATTTGCGATGGGTACGTTGGCGGGTTGGGCGCCTTTTAATGTGTTGTATTCGGGCTTTATTCTCTTTCTTCTTTATATGTTGAATGTGAATATGGGGTTTGGACTTTTAGGGGTGTTAATCGCATCTATACTCGCTTTTTTATTAGATCCGATTGCCGGACTCTTAGGTCATTGGGTATTGTTGGATGTGCCGTTTTTGCAGCCGCTGTGGACGTTTTTGTTTAATCTGCCGATTGTTCCGTATACCCGATTTAACAATACGGTGATGTTGGGGAGTGTGCTGATTGCTTTGGTTTTGTTTGTGCCTATTTATTTTGGTATTCGATTTGGCGTTAACCGTTATCGGGCGTCGTGGCATGACAAGGTGGAGCAGTGGCGTTTTGTTAAATGGATTCGGAATAGCCGTTTGTTTCTTTGGTTTTTACATGTGAGGGAATATTGATGCGTTGGCGCTATTTTATTCCATTTATTGTGGTGTTTTCAGGGCTTTTAATCGCGGCTTTGACGATTGATTGGTGGATGAAATGGACGTTTGAATCGGCGGGTTCTTATGCGGCGGGTGCACGTGTGGATATAGAGCGTTTGCATGTGTCGTATTTTCCTTTGGCGTTGCATATGGGGCATTTGGAAATCACGAATCCTAATTTGCCTATGACCAATATTGTTGAGATCGATAAGGTTGATTTTGATTTGGATACGCGGGCCCTTTTGGAAAAGAAATGGGTGATTAATCAAGTTGCTCTTGAGGGTATTTCTGTGAATACGCCTAGGGCGAGATCGGGTGTTTTGGCGCATTCTAAAAATAAAACGCCTAAGAGTGAACTCACTAAAGAATTAGAGGCGGGTCTATCTCATGAATGGCTAGATGTTCAGGAGCTTTTGCCCAAAATAGAAATCCCTAAAGCTGAGAATTTAGAGGCGCTGAAAGCGTATGAAAAAGCCAAGTCTGATTTGGTGGAACTTCAGAAGAAATGGGCCGATGTTATCAAGGGTAAGCCATTTGATGCCGATATGAAAACGGTGCAAAAAGAGGTGGCCAGTTTGCAAGAGACGCATATTGGAAAAATTTCTTCGCCACAAGATTTGGCGAAAATTCAAGCGGCTATTAATAATGCACAGGCAGTTATTGTGCATGCACAGGCGTTGTCTCAAAAAGTGTCAGATCAGCGTAAAGTCTTAGATGCGGATATGGCTCGGGTTTCTGGATTACCTGGGGCCATTAAGGCTGCAGCGGATCGGGATTGTCAGCGGCTTATTGCTCGTTTTTCACTCAAGTCTTTGCCGCAGTTTAATTTTGGTACGGCGTATTTAATGCCGTCTATTCAGAAGTGGGTGTTGCCGTTGACGTCGCGTTTGGAAACGGCTTTGTATTATAAGAAAAAATTGGCGATTCCGTCGGCATCCAAGTTGCATGGGCGTGATCGGGGTGAAGATATTTTCTTTGAGACAGAACATACCTATCCCAAATTTTGGGTGAAGTCGGTGGTGATTAGTGGACGTGGCAAACAGGGTGAATTTGTGAAAGGGTCTGTGACGGATGTGGCGTCTGATCAAAAATTTGTAGGTAAACCGATGGTCGCTTCGATTGAAGCAGAACATTTGTTGCATTCTGACATGAAAGTATTGCTGTCCTTTTCTCATGCGGATAGTTCTGTTTTTTCTCTGACTGTTTCTGGGGTCCCGTTGTCTAAAAAGAAATTAAGTGGGTCTGATAAGCAGCATGTTGATTTGGAGTCGGGTGTCTTTGGATTTTCTACTAAAGCGCAGATTATGGATGGCGTTTTAACAAGTGATACGGTGTTGGCTGTAGCCCCGTTAGAAGTAGAGTCGTATGGCTTTAATGCGGATACGTGGTCAGCCGATTCTATTTTGGCAGATGTGCTAGGCTCTATTCATCGTTTGGATGTGTCGTTGAAAGTGTCGGGTCCGTTTAAATCACTTCATATGGGTATTGAAACAAATGTAGATAATGTCTTTAAGTTTGCATTAGATAAGGCTGTTCAGAAACGATTGGATCAAGCTAAAGCAGATGTGCTAAAACAAAGTGATCATGTGATTGCGGATAAACAAAAAGAAGTGGATCGTTTGGTGGTGGAACAACGGTCGAAGTTAGGTGCTTGGATTGGTGCGCAACAGAAGCAAGTGAACGCATTAAAGCTGCACGTGTATCAACAAAAAAATCAATATGATAAACAGCTTAAAGATCATAAAAAACAGGCTAAAGCGACTGCTAAAAAACAAGGTAAGCGCGCTGCCAGAAAATTGTTAAAGAAATCCTTTTAACATGGTGATTTTAAGCCTTGATTTGGGGACGACTGGAAATCGCGCGATTGCGTTTTCCATAGACGGTAAAGTAGTTGCGGAATCGTATAAAGAATTTCCCCAGATTTTTCCTAAGCCAGGGTGGGTAGAACATGATCCGATGGTGATTTGGGAATCGGTTTTGCACGTCGTAAGTGACGTTGTTAAAAAAATTGGTGCTGATTCTATACAAGCTGTTGGGATTACGAATCAGCGTGAAACGACTGTTGTGTGGGATAAGCGTACAGGGATACCTGTCCACAATGCGATTGTCTGGCAGTGTCGTCGTACGGCTGAGATGTGTGCCCGTTATGAGTCTTCAAAAGAGATGATCAAACAAAAAACGGGATTGTTTTTAGATGCTTATTTTTCGGCGACGAAGATACGATGGATATTAGAAAACGTTCCAAATTTAGACTTAGATTATTTGGCATTTGGAACGATAGATAGTTGGATTTTGTGGCAACTTACCCAAGGGAAAGTGCATGCGACGGATACGAGCAATGCGTCTCGTACGATGCTATTAAATATTCGAACCCTTTCTTATGATGATGACTTGTTGAAATTGTTTGATATTCCAAAATCGATACTTCCGGAAGTAAAAGAAAGTGGTGGTTTTTTTGGTGATGTGGATGCGGCTTTGTTTGGAAAGGCTTGGCCGATTATGGCCATATTGGGAGATCAGCAAGCGTCGTTGTTTGCGCAAACGGGCCTAAAAAATACGTATGGAACTGGGCTTTTTGTTGCAGCCAGTACGGGGTCTAAAATTGTTGAAACAGACCGACTGATTTCCACCGTTGCCTTTAGTTTTGAAGGTAAAACAGAGTATGCGATTGAGGGCAGTGTTTTTGTGGGGGGCTCAGTGATTCAGTGGCTTAGAGATGGCTTGAAAATAATTAAAACTTCTAAAGAAACAGAGACTTTGGCGTTGTCATTGTCTAGTAACGAAGGCGTGTATTTTATTCCTGCTTTGGTAGGGCTAGGCGCGCCGTATTGGCGATCGGATGTGCGTGGTCAGATTGTGGGGCTGACGCGTGGGACGAGCGTGGCGCATATAGTGCGTGCGGCATTGGAATCTCTCGCCTATCAGACGCGGGATGTGGTGGAAGAATTGCGTCGTGTGTTTCCTGCGTTTGCGTATACCAAACTGTGTGTGGATGGGGGTGCGTGTAAGAATAATTTTCTGATGCAATTTCAGGCTGATATTTTGGGGCTGGAGGTGGAACGTCCTATGGTGACTGAGACGACCGCGTTTGGCGTGGCGGGATTGGCGGGGATGGCGATTGGGTTTTGGACGGAGGCTGAGTTTCGGGCTCTACGTCTAGTGGATCGGGTGTTCTCCCCTGCCCTTTCGGTGGAGGCTCAAGACGCGGCTTATTCGGGTTGGTTAGTTTCTGTAAAAAAATTATTGTGCTGAATCAGCATAAAAACGATTAATTTTTTTTAGTGCTTTTTTATACTCTGATTCGGACGTAGATAGCATCCATCTGCAAAAAGCTTCTTGGGTGAGTCCTGTCCATTGGGGGCTGTTTATTCTTAAATTGACGCGCTCGAATAATTTTCTTGTAATGTCGGTGTCTTTATCAGGTGGACTGGCTACTAAGAAAAGCCCTCCTTTTGGAGGAAGGACGGTCCATCCATTTTTTTCTAAGACCTGTGTTAACTCGTCAGCTCTTTTTTTTAGGGTGCTTCTTTGTTTTTCTAATTGTTTCATTAGGATGGGGTCTCGGGTATTGAGTTGTGTGTAAAATCCAAGTGCGATGTTTTGAATGAGTGGGGAGGGTGCGTCTGTGATTTTTTCTATCCCTTCCAATTCTTTTACTGGGCCACAAATCCATCCAAATCTTAAGCCTCCCATAGAACAACGTTTAGAAAGACCTCCGAGTACAAAATCTCTTTCAGAAAATGGACTTAGATCCAACTGAGCTTCTTCTGAATTAAAATGGAGTCCTTGAAAGATCGTGTCAATTATAAAGATGATGTTTTTGCCTGTAGTAGTTGCCTTTGTTTTTAGGGCTTTGAGTTCTTCTGTAGAATAGGCTTGGGCAGTGGGATTTATAAAGGGTGCATTGATGTAAATTAATAAGGGCCCGTGAGTAGTTTCTGCGATAGTTTGTATATGGTCCGGTGTTATTTTGTAGAGTGAGTCTAAACTGGTTTGTAAGATTTTTGTTGGTAGCCTATGCATGGTGACAGTGTTGATGAATTCGCCATAGGCCCCTTGTGGGAAGACTGCTGTAATGTCTGGGTTCTGTTCTTTTACTGTTGCTATAAGCGCTTCAAATAATGGGGCGGTGCCTAATCCAATGGTTATTTTTGTAGCGGGTATATTAAATTCTTGGCTTAGATTTTTGGTGAGTTCTGGGTTAAGGTCGTTGGTGGTTTTTTGCGACATAGTGGCCTCAGTAAAGAGGGTGTTGAAATGGGGCAAAGGTAATTCGTTTACGCCGTAATCAAGTTCTGTGGTGTTTATTTTTATTTCTCTTGAGGCTTCGGTTGTTTCTGATGTGAATGCGCGTTGGCACTCACGCGTTAAGACGGGTGGAGATAGGGTGTTGATGTTGATACTAACTTGTTTTTTTTCTAGGGGCTCTCGAATACAGTGTTCGTCGACTACGGATACGCGACTGTAGGTTAATTCTGCGATGAGTTTTAAGTGGCGTATGATGTCCGGATTTTGAAAAATAGCAATACAAAGACTGCTGTTATTTGTACTGGTTACTTCTTGATACGATATTTCTGGAATGTGAGATCCATATAGCAGTTGGAGATTACGACGTAACGTTTTTGAGGATGGCAGTATGATGACCTGCTCTGGAGCACTTGGGTGAATTATTTTTCGAAGGTCGATATCTCCTTGTATGTCCCCGTAATTTAAAAAGGCATGGCTAGAGAAGACTGTTTCAGCAATAATTTTATGCAAGAGGTTCTAGAGGATAGGCTGAAACGGAATGAAAAACAGGTTTTTCCTGGGCTATGAGGGCTTGTGCCTCTGTAGCAGTAATCTTTGCGGATCTGGAGTCTGAAGTTGTATGAAATTCACAGGTTATTTGTTCTTTTTCTTCTAATTTTACAAAGGCAGAAATATCTGTTGGACTATTGATGCCTGTAGAGGCTTGCTTAAATATTGCTGTAGAAAGCGGTTGCTTGGTTTTGTAATTCTTTTCTGCAAACAATTGGCTGAGTAGTGGTTCTCCCAATCGTCCTGCGAGATTAAGAATGAGAGTCGCCTTTGGATATCTAGTGCGTGTGTCTTCTAGCAGTTTTGCATTGAGGCCTAAGCCGTATTTATCCCATCCATTTCCTACTGCGGGTGTGACGTGACTGCGTTTTTCTTTTCCAGCAAAATCTTCTTGTGGTAAATCCTCTGAGTAAATTTGTGGAATGCAGGCTATAAATACTGTCGGAGATTTACTCATGTCTAGATTTTCTAATAAATTTGATTCTTTAAATTCTGTATTGGGAAGGTGGTTTCTCAGGGCATTGATTTGGCTGCATAGGACGGCGTCTGGATTGAGATCTAATCCGATAACGTGGGCGCCTTTTTGTGCCATATAGAGTGATAATATGCCTGTCCCACAGCCAACTTCACAGACTGTTTGTCCATGCAAGGGCTGGATTTCGTTGTAAGTTTCAATGCCAGTTTTAAGGACGTTTGACCAATCTTCAGGTGCAAAAGTGCTTTTGAAGATGATGAGATCTAGGTCGTATTTTTTCTCAAATTTAAAATTATAAGATTCAAAAAAAGATGCTGTTCCCATTTCTTTTTGTTTTGTTATTAAAGCACTAAGTAAGGCATGTGTTTCTGGACTGTTTTGTTCGAGACCTAGTTTAATGTCTTGAAAGACACTGATGAATGTTTTTTCATCACGCGCCTTGGCTAAAAAGTCTTCTGTAGAGACCCCGGGGATGGATACTATTTTATAGTAATGACTCATTGTGTAAATAAGAGGCTGTCTAACCCCTGATTAAGCGCAACGGTGATGGGCAGTTGGTTGGCTGTTGGGCCGTAATATTGTCGGGGGCCAGGGCTAGAAAACACATCCGACCTTGCCCATTCGGTGCGTCGACTTTCGAAATATTTAAAGGCGGGACTGTCTAATTTTACAAGGGCTTTTTCGATAACGGGTGTTGCTTTTTCGTCTCTGATCTCTTCTGTGATCATGCCAGAAAGTGGAAGAGCGAGTATGTCGTTGGATGTGGTCATGGAAATGATGTAACCCGTTTTATTGTTGAGGATAAGTGCGCCTGCACCGAGGCCTAAGTGATAGGTGTAGGTGGTATCAAATGCAGAGGGTGCGCCGCATCGGCCTTCGTATCCAAAGAAATGAGTGTTGCTTGAAAATTCTGACGATTGAAATTTTTGGATTTCAGTTTCAGTTAGCTTATAGGGTTCTTGAGATAGATATGACGTTGGTTTGGCCTGAATGTCGGCTAGTTTTTTTTGTGTCAGGTTTAGGAGTACGGTTTCGGTTTCGATCTGTGAGACTTTGAGATTGCCGTGAGAATCTCGGTCTTTAATTAGTTCTGCTGGAAGAGAATTAATAAGATCTGGGATAAATTCGATGAGGCCTTCTGGGATGAGAACGACGCCGTAGTTTAGTCCCCTACCCTGCCTGTATGCGATGACGGTTGCGATGTGAGTGACGATGGTGTCGAGAGAAATGTTGCGGTCTTTAACTTCTTCGGAGATCAGCGCGATGGGGGGCTTGGTTTGTAGTGCGACTTCGAGAGCGACGTGGCTGGCGCTGCGGCCCATAAGTTTGACGAAGTGCCAATATTTGCGTGAAGACGGGGTGTCTTGCAAGATGTTTCCGACGAGTTCTGCGTAGACTTTGGTGGCGGTGTCGAAGCCAAAACTGATGGGTAGAAATTTGCCCCATTGGAGATCGCCGTCGATGGTTTTGGGGACGCCGATAACGTGACAGTTTTCGGTTTTTAGAAAGTCGGCGAGTTGTGATGCGTTGGTATTGGAGTCATCTCCACCGATGACAATGATGCCGTTTAGTTTAAATTTTCTGACGGTGTTGAGTACGGCTTGAAATTGGTCGTCCGTTTTAATTTTTGTTCTGTCGGAGCCTAAGAGATCAAAGCCTCCTAGATTTTGCACGGCTTCGATTGCTACGAGAGATAGTTCAAAAAGATCACCGCTTAGAAGACCTTTGGGTCCGGCTTTGACCCCGAATAATGTGTCTTCTGGTCGTAGGCTATGCTTGAGGCCTAGGATGACGTTGTGTCCGCCCGCTGCGGGGCCACCGGAGAAAAGAACGGCGATACGTTTGCTTGGGAGTGTATTTTTTTCTGTGCTTGGAATGGCTTTAAGAATGGTGCCGATTTCTGTTTGTTGGTCTACAAACTGGACGCTTTGGGACTGGAATATTTTGGATTTTTTGAGAGGGGTTTTACGACGTTCTTGTTCGAAGAGTGAGTGGTGAGATTCGGTTTGTGTGATGGCATCGGCTAGTGTTAATTGATGGATTGTTTGCATTGGGGTCTCCCGATTTTTTTTATTTTTTTAATTATAGCTGGAGTACTTAAATTTGCACTAGTTTCTTGAGTTTAGTCTTTAGCCCAGAGCTTGATCTTGACTCCACCCCGGAGGGGCGACCCTTCCTTGACCCCACCCCCAGCCCCTCCCCATTCTGACAAATGGAGAGGGGAGCAAGATTGCCAACAAATCACCAACCCTCTCTATGCGTCAGCATGGGGAGGGTCGCACGCCAGTGTGGGGTGGGGTCAAGGAAAGGTTTCTTTGTGGACGAATGTGCCGTAGAAGTTGTGTTGATTGATTGATGGATGGCTTGGTGGGCCCCTATTCCGATGAGTTCTTGTGGCCGATCGGCTGTTAAGATAACAAGCGGGCTTTGGAATTTATTTATTACGCATCGGTTTTTTTTGATAAAAAATTTCATAAAATGTAATTTTCTAAGGAATAATTTAAAACTGCGCTTGTCCCCAAAAACTAGACCAGAAATCACTGCAATGAAGAGTGGGCCTGTAAATAAAGTACCTATTGCGAAACAGTTGACTTCTGCTCGAGTTTCTAAACCCACTGCCCTACCTGGGAATCCGAATAAATCACTTAAGTTCTATTTTTCCAGTGATTCTAAACCCACTGATTCACCTAAACTTTTTCTTAACTATTCTCGAGAGGGGGTTCTGCATTTACCATTTAAACGGGCTGATATAAGTAAGCTTTCTGATACTA
>SICP01000019.1 GCA_009691415.1 Candidatus Margulisiibacteriota bacterium | reverse complement strand
AGATTTAGCAATTTGAGCATCTTTTGCCTCTTGCTCTTGATTTAATTGTAGTTTTTCTTCGGCTAACTTATCTGCTAACTCTTTTGCATATTGATCAGCATCCACTTTAAAATGTGAACGAGAATGTGTTTTTCCTACGCGCTCATTCCCATGCTTTGTTGTAGTCACCTTTGGAGAAACTGATTTATGACCAGACAAGTGATTAGAGTGAACAGAAACAGACTGAACAAGATTTGGATGAAATGATGACCTAAGATGTGGCACAGAAGCAGAGCTACCTAATGTCTTCGTAGACATAGGTTGCGATTTAGGTGTATTAGCTGAAGCAACGCGAGTTGTAACGGATGTAGTTGTACGATTAACCGGAATCACTGCTAGTATTGCCATATGAAACTTTCCTCCTAGGATTGTAAGAGATTTCGATAACTAACTGAAATGTAACCTAAGATAGAAAAAAAACAAATTTATTTTTTATGATTTATTGCAAAAAAAATGACTATCACACATCATATCACCATGGATATAAAAACAATCAGTATACTAGGATGCGGTTGGCTTGGATTACCGCTTGCCTTACAACTTAGCCAAACTCACTCCGTCAAAAAAAGCCCTGATTTTAATATTCGTATCTTTGAAGACCAACTAATCGGGGATCTAGACTTTTTTACCTGCGATCTTTTGATCATCACGATTCCCTTTAAACGTACTTTCACAGACCCCTTTGTTTACCCCAAACAAATTCAACAAGTTCTAAAACACGCTCACTCTTGGGTCATCTTTACCTCATCCACCAGCATCTATACCGATGACATTTCCATCGTAACAGAAAACCTAGTCATTAAACCCCAAACACCCCGTCAACAAGCCCTATTAGAAACCGAACACCTGATCCAATCCCATGGCGATTACACCATTCTCCGACTTGCGGGTTTATACGGCCCAAATCGACCCATTAGACCCTATAATCCAGATATGAATACGCCCATCAACCTCATCCATTTAGACGATGTTGTTTTAATCATAAAAAAAATCATTCAATACAAAACAACAGGACACATTTTCAATCTTGTATCAGACGACCATCGACATCGATCCGAACTACATAGTCACTTTAAAGATCAAAAACAAATCGGAAAAATCGTAAGTAATCATAAACTAAAAACAGAATTGGACTACCTATTTAAACACCCTATCGCAACCCTCGACGCTTCACCATCCCACCCCTAATATCACTCACTGGGGACATCACCATAAACGCCTTATCATCCATCTCTTCAATCTCGTGGTTAAGTTTGCTTAACTCTAACCGAGTCACCACCGTATAAAGCACATCCATCTCTTTTTGGTGTCCACGTTTTCCAAATCCCTGCTTCCCATTATAAATCGTGACTCCACGTCCCAAGCGATACAAAATCCACTTGCGAATCTCGTCGCTTTTAATCGAAACGATCGTAACTCCCACATAATCTTCAATACCATGCACCACAAAATCAACTGTTTTAGACGCTGATAAATAGGTCAAAATTGAATAAAGCGCCGTTTCCAAATTAACCACAAACACCAACACCGAAAAGATCACGACATTCACCACCAAAATGACATCCCTGACATACACATTACTACGTCGGCTCAAATACAACGCGACAATCTCCGTCCCATCGATCACACATCCCCCACGCATTGAAAGCCCAATCCCAGCACCCAAGAAAAATCCGCCAAAAACAGACACCAACGTTTTGTCATGTGTAAAAACGGGATAACGTATCACAACCAAACAAACTGCCAGCCCTAAAATGGCAAAAAATGTTTTGACTGCAAATTTCCAACCCACTTGGCGATACCCCATATAGACAAAAGGCAAATTTAAACCGACCACCAAAACCCATAGGGGAATAGGCGTCAACATATTCACCAGAAGGGCAATCCCCATCATCCCACCATCAATCAAGCCATTAGGCAGCAAAAAACCCTTCAACCCCAATCCCGCAGAAAGAATACCTACAATGACAAATAATACATGCCGAAACGATCTCATCTGTATCTCCTCAAAATCTAGTGTTACCGTTATACTCTACTGCTCATGGCAAACATAGACTATCTTATCATTGGACAAGGGCTCGCTGGCAGTATTTTAGGCTACAAATTGCATGCGCAAGGCGCCACTGTCAAAATTATCGATAATCGCAACAAATCTTCTTCGAGTGCTATTGCCGCAGGACTCATCGATCCCATTACCGGAAAACGATTTGCATTGTCTTGGAAAATTGACACCTTACGTCCTTATGCCGACGACTTTTACCGTGATCTCGAACGCACATTTAAAATGCAATTCTTACACCACAAAATGAGTCTTCGACTCTTTAAATCTGACGAAGAAATCGCCCTCTACGAACAAAAAAAAGAAGAAGACGGATTCAAAAAATATCTCCATAAATTCATCCCAGCCGATCCAGAATGTCTACATTTCCAAAACCCTTTCGGGGGCGTACAAATCAATCACACGTCCTATCTCAATATCCCCCTTTTTCTATATACACTCCGGAAATATTTTGAGAGAGAAAATCTTATTGTCTCAACAAAATGTGAACAAAAAGATCTGCAAATTACATCCGAATGCGTCAAATGGAAGTCTATTGAGGCCAAAAAAATAATCTTTTGTGACGGCTTTAAAGCCAGCCAAAACCCCTATTTTAAGTGGCTCCCATGGCGACACGCAAAAGGTGAGATTTTGACACTCGACATCCCAAAAATGCCTCGTGACCGCATTCTCCATGCCAATGGACATTGGCTACTTCCCACCAAAGAAGGCTCTTTTAAATTCGGTGCAAACTACCATTGGGACACCTTAGATAATATCCCCACAGAAACAGAAAGAACCGAACTTGAAAACGCACTAAGCGAATTCATAAAACATCCATTCAAAGTGATCGATCACCAAGCAGGAGTGAGACCCATTCTTGTCGACACCAAACCTGTCATCGGAAGTCATCCCCAATTGTCCCACGTCATGATTTTAAATGGACTCAGCTCTAAAGGCGTCTTACTCGCGCCATTTATTGCAGAACAATTTGTACAGCACCTTATAAACGAAACTCCTATAGATCCAGAAATAGACATCCGCCGTTTTTCGTTCGCTAATCAAGGCATCCAGCCATGAGTCTACCCGTTCTCTTTATTTCACATCGCACACCAGATTTTGCAATCAATACAGAAGAAGGAAAACCCCTTAGAATACTCGCGAAATCACTCCCAGAACCCCAAAACATCCTCATCATTTCGTCCTATTGGCAAACACGCATACCCAGTATTGGCACAACATCTGAACGAGACATTCGGTTCGATTTCCCCATACCCGAAGACGAAACCGCACGCCTATACAAACGCATCATCTACCCAGCAACACGCGCCCCACTTCTAGCCGAACAGCTCCATACGCTTCTCAAAACCCACTATCCCGTCGTAGCAAGAAAAGAAAAAAGAAAACTCGATCACGGCGCCTGGATACCGTTACTCCATCTTTACCCATCGGCAGATATCCCTGTTCTCCAATTATCACTACCAGAATTCTCCCAAAACGATCTAATCTCATTCGGAAAAATCTTAGCTCCTCTTAGAAAAGAAGGCAGCTTAATAGTCTTAACAGGGAACCTAGAAGAAAATTTAGACCCCCTATTTATTGGGATTGGAGCGTCTGGAGATACGCCTGATATTTTATTTACTTAAGAAAAAGCCCCCCAACCCCCTAAAAGGGGCTGGGGGACTTTTTTAATATCCCTTTTCAAAATTAACCAAGTCTGAAATTTTCTCTTCATACTTAGGCTGATACGACAATGCCGTCGCCAATTCACTTCTAGTAACAAGCCCCGACTTCACATTCTCTTCCTCACCCTCTCCAGCAATACCCGCACTACTCAAAAAGGACATCGCCTCACCCATCGTCAAAGAACCATCTGGACGGAAACTACCGTCTGGATAAGCCACCATTAAGCCATTCTCAATAGCCGCCTCAATATAAGGAGCATCAGGGTCATTCGGAGGGATATCCGAGAAAAAAGTCTTGGCTTTAGGAGCAACGGTTAACCCAGCCGCCTTAACCATAACCCGTGCCATGTACTTCCGAGTAACAGGTGCATTGGGATGAAACATCTCATCTTTATCCCCAAATACCACACCCAAAGTAGCCATCAATTCAATAGCACGTTTACCCTTCACCCCTTCCAAATCCTTAAACGACGCAAGCCTCAACACCCTTACATGATACTGATGATCTTCATCATTCAATGTGCGATACGTAATGGGTATAGAATTCTTACCCATCGTTAGTTTTCGAGAAATAGAAAACCATTTGTTATCATCAATATACACACGATCTACCCCTACTTTAATTTCTTTGACCATAGGAGACGAAGACCCAATTAAGCGTAAATTCTCTTTCTCATGTACAGACTTATCTGGGGGAAACGACATCGTCACAAAATAAGGCACATGACTTTCTGAAGATTCATTTCCGACCGCATCTTTAGCCGCAACATCCACATAACTAAACTCTCCCGGCACAGACGCTTTCTCTATATGCTCTGGTGGCAAAGGCACACGACCTTCCCAGGTTCCCTCAGAAACTTTTGTCAAAGGCATCGTACTGCCCCCCAAAACACCCAAAACATCTACTGTATCTGGTGCCGTGAGAACCAATAAAACCAATTCGTTTTCTTCAGGAAAAATAGCGATATCCAATTCAGGAGGAGTCGTATCTAAAGTAATCGTAATAGGCAAAGATTTTTCAGAATGCTCTTTATCTACAGACGTCGCTTCAGCAAAAATCTCATTTTTACCTTCTAGCAAATCAAAATCTGGCACATCCCATTTGCCATACCTATTGGACATAACAGAACGTACAAAGGCCCCATTATTATACAGTTGAATCAATTGATTTTTAGGGCCAATCCCTTTGATCTCTGTACGACGGGTCGACGTCAAATAGTCTTTAATCGGCTTAATAATTTTAGGACTACTTAGCTGAGATCCCCCCATAATCGTGACCGATATCGTATGAGAACTATCAACATCTTCAGCGTTAATGCTCATATTATAATCCAAGCGTATATCGTACGGCTGCCCACCAAATCCTGATACATTTGCAAACACAATACCCGTGCCCAAATTATACCGATTAAAGTCTGTAGACGAACGCACAGAAAATCCAGGTCCTAATAAATATTCTGCACCATAAGAAAATCCAGAAAAAGAGTTATGCGCAAAAAGTGAAAGTTGGTCATTTAACATATCCACCCTCCCACCCAAATAAAATTCGATAGGCAAAAAAGATTTTCCGCCACCATCCACAGAAAACGGCGTCGAAAATATATTGAGCGCCGAAATCCCCACATGGAGACGATCAATCATATAAACCTCTAAATCATACGTACCAATAATCCCCGCATCCAAACCCAACGCACTGTTTTTGACACTTGTAACATCATGAGAAATATACTTCCCTGCAATACCAGTAGAAACCATATTAAACCCAAAAAGATCATAAAAAACTGTACTAACTGCCCCCTGAAACACCTGATATCCTGAGAAAAAAGTGCCAACTTGACGAGGAACAGCGCCATCCAAGACCGTTTCAGGAATCCCACCTAATCCCACCGATCCATAGCTAATCCCAAACAACAATCGCTGCACCATATACTGACCATCTACCACAAAAGGCAACGTCAAATTGAAAGGCAAACTAGCCGACAAAAGGGTATAGTCAAAAGCATTTAATAATCGCTGAGACGTCAGAGAGAATGGCATCATATCTACTGTCCCCAACATAGAGGGATTAATCATCATCCCACCAATATCTCCGTCCAAAACCGGATTAGTACCCCCCAAAGACATCTGACGCGCACCCACCATCATCGACTGTGGATTATCAATCGTACGTGACACCGCAAAACAGGCCGATGTAGATAAAAAGATAATCCCAAACAATAGACTTTTAAATTTCATTAGAAAACAGCCAACCGAGTAGTTACGATAGATTTAAACCCATCCGTATCTTTAGCAACCAATCGACAAATATACATGCCTGATTTCAGAAATCCACTCAAAGAATCAAAAGTTATCGTGTTATACCCCACACTCGACACCTCTTGATCCGAACTAAAAACCTGGCGTCCTTGAAAATTATAAATATACAACTTGATATTAGAAGCACGCGTCAAATTAAAGCCCAAGCGCAACGACTCGGATCCAATATGAAACGGATTCGGATAAAACAAAAGATCAGATACCTGAACACGCGACGGTGAAATCAAAAAGCTTACAGACAAATCCTCTAATGCAAATCCATCTAAATCCCTCACTTTCAAAACCAATGCACCATTTTGTGAACCCAAATCCTGAATCGTCAACACACCTGTAGATTGATTGTAAGAATACTTGCCAGCCTCTAAATCTCCCAATGTACTCGCCCGTAACAAAGGAGATCCATTCAATGTTAATTGCAAACTTCCATCATCAATATAAGCACCCAATTTCTTGAAAGTAATTTTCATTTGGCTACCTGGCTGCAACGCATTACCCGCATTAAATGTCACCGATGTCCCACCGGAAACAACAGCAATACTAGAAATATAGGAAGGGAATTGCCAAGGATATCGCTCTCCAGAGGAAGCCAACAAAATATTAGCAACCGTATCAGCCGCCGAAAACCAGCTGGTGTTTAAATAACGCATTTCCATAGCCTGAAAATTTGAGCTCACTACATAAGTCGCAATCCCATCTATCACACCAGACCCTTGAGAAATAGCCGTACTATGACGCGCATCAAAATTAATTGTTAATTGATCCCCCGCATTTACAGTGACGGGGAAATTAACAACCGACGTGATTTTGTGCGTAAACTCATTTGAGATATCCCGACCTGCAATACTCCCCAAATAAAAGCCAGGATACAAAGAAACCAAAGATACATCCCGACTAGATATATTCTCTACACGAATAGTACCACTAAACGTTGCGGTAAGATCGCTACCAGAAGTTACCGTCAAAACTTTCATATAATGATCCAAAACTGCAACACTAGCAGGCTCCTTTGGCACAGGCGTCTCACCCCCCAAGATAACAGTCGTCCCATTCCCATCACTTGAAATATTATTTAATTGCGCCCGCATATCGTTGGTAGAAATTTTCGCAATCTGCCCCAAGTCATAGAACAGCATTAAATATTGCGTACCATTTACAAAAGGAATCCCATTTAAAGAAACCTTATCCAAAGAAACCAACCCAGCAGACCCGCCCCCAATAGAAAAAGAACCCAATAATGTATCCGTTGTATCCAATTTTTTATTAGGAGAATCTCCTTCATCTCTATAAAGCCACACTTTGCTGACGCCCTTATTATTGGTTAAATACGTATTGGTTTCATTTACAATTTGAACAGTCGCAGAAGGAATAGATTCGCCCGACTCCAATATGCCATTGATCTGAACATACAACATAGGCACCTTACGCTGCCCACGAACCGCAAACGTGGGAGAAATATCTTCAACAGAGATAATAGAAAGATTAGTCTTAACCAACTTAACAGACGCAACAGGCGCAGAAGACGAGGGCAACGTTCCAAGCAAATTCATCGTCACCGTTAACCCCGAAACAGTCGCCTTCCCAACCGCCCCCGATAAAAAAGCATTAGCAGAAACCGTCGTCAAAGAAGTCAAACTTCCTTCACCAATGTCATACACCACAAACAACACTTTTTCTTTATTGGCAGGATAAAAAATAGACGAACTAGTATTAAACGTTTTTAGAGATACCCCCGATGTTGTATTTAATAAAAGCTCCGCCTTAGAAGCCGTATTGCCATTTCCTAAAGCCAAAGTAGAAATCAACGTATCGCCAGAATTCTCCCCATCAAATTCTGCATCTCCATTGGTATCCTCAAAAATACGAATATTTTTAATACCCCTCGTACTCGTCGGATCCGTCACGAACGGAAACGTCCCTTTATTTTCAATAATCATGCGATTAACTGTAATATCCGCGTGATTCGCGCGTAAGGCAATACGTAACATAGGCACAACCGTCCCCGGACCAAACGTATGCGTACTAGGCACAATATTGGTCAAAGAATTAAACGTCAAACCCGACACAAGACACTCAGCCGGATCAGAAGGAAGTGGCAGAAGAGACGACCCATTCAATTTTAAACCTGAACTAGCACCATCTCCAGAAAACCCTGTAAGCTGTGCCTGAATAGTTGTCTGCGTACTAATATCAAAATCTTCCCCCACATCATAAAACAAATAAAACGTATCAATATTAGGAGACGTTTTCCCCTCAGCAAATGCAGAAAAATCACTTGATTTACCAAAAATAGAACTATCAAAAACAATTTCCGACGAACTCGTAAAAGTCGTTGGCGTTAAGGTCTTAACCAACCGACTTTCATCTGGATTGGACGTATCAAAAGAACTAGTAGAATTAGGAAAATAATACAAATATGCCCGAGTAACCCCTTTTTTACTATTGGCTGTGGTTACAAAAGTACCTGCAGCATTGACAATCCGCATCGTTAAATTATCGTTAATTCCTTCACCAGAAACAGCAATAGAAAACTTCAACATAGGCACCTTCGTCTGACCAGGCAAAACAATAGCCGGCGCAATATTAGAAACAGAAAGTGTACGAACTCCAGAAATAATAACGGTATTAGACGACGCTTGCGCACTCAAATCAGCTGAAGACCCACCCGAGGTAGTAATAGAAGTCACATGAACATTGGTCGTCGTAGCCGAATCATTTAAAATTAATGTGGCCGAAGAATCCACATCATACACAATAAAATAAACCGCCGAGCCACCTGCCGCTATAGTTTGCTGCGTCAAACTCACTGTAACTTCGTTAAAAACTGCGCTGGTAAATGTTTGCTCGCCAATCGAAATACTCGAAGAGTCAAACTGACTATTTAAAGATGAAAAAATACGAACTCGGGAAATTCCCTTTCCAAAACGCACCGTTTCGGACAAATTTTCGAGAATCACCTGACTCAATACTTCTGCACTACCCGTCGCAGAAACAGCCATACGCATCACTTCTGCATTAACCCCTAACGGGATACGAGACTTTCCCGAACTAAGGCTAACTGTAATCGCCGCCTCAGAAACAAGTGAAAAGCAAAAAAACAATACCAAAAACGCAAGCACTCTGCGAGAAATCCAGGACATTGACATCACTTAAGAAAAACTCCTTAAAAAGAGAGGAACGCGACACCCACTAGGCACCAGTATATCAAAGTTAGTACCAGACAAAAATCACTTTAGTTCGTCTGAAAAATCAAAGTTAGCATAAACATTTTGCACATCATCATCTTCTTCTAATTTCTCTAAAAGCGCCACTATTTTTTCAGCCTGATCAGAAGATAAAGTCACTACTGTTTTCGGCAACATCGTTAACTCTGCATTTGCAGGTGACAATCCCGCCGCCTCAAACACATCCAATGCCGCAGAATATGCTGCCGGAGCCGCAATCACTTCCACAGATCCATCGTCCTTGGCTTCCACCTCTTCCACATCCACGGCAAGTGCCACATCCATCACTAACTCTTCTGAAATACCTGGCTCAAAAATAAAAACCGCTTTTTTATCAAACATATAAGACACCGCCCCAGACGTTGCCAAACTGCCTCCCGCTTTTCCTAAAACCTGCCGCAAATTTGGCACTGTCCGATTTCGATTATTGGTCAGAGTCTCAATTAAAATCCCCACACCAAAAGGCCCATACGCCTCAAACATCACTTCTTCGTACTGATCATCATCACTAGGCCCTTCGCCCTTTTTAATCGCCCGTTTAATATTATCCGCAGGCATATTCACTTCTTTTGCTTTTTGCAGCGCCAACCGAAGTCGACTATTGGTACCAGGATCAGACCCTCCCAATTTCACAGCCATCATCATTTCGCGCACAACTTTGGTAAAGGCCTTGCCTTTTTGTGCATCTGTTTTTGCTTTTTTATGCTTAATCGTTGACCACTTACTATGTCCAGACATCTGCAATACTCCTTCTATTAAGACTGATCAAAAAAGTATACCTCGAGACACCGTCCAAGGGGAATTCAAAAACCTAGGGTACACTTAGAGTTACCATGAAAAAGAAATACATCCTGACGATACTCCATAATCAAACCCTCAGCGAGGCCTTTGTGCTAGATAAAAAAGCACAAATTGTAGGTCATGGGCAACAAGAAATTACCCCCATAAAAGTATCTGGCACCCATATCGAATACGACCCACTCGACATCATCTACAGCATTCGATCCGCCATACATAAAAGCCTCAAATCAAACCAAATCGACGCAGAAGAAATCGCCAGTATCGGCATCACCACCGACGCCCACACCACCGTGATCTGGGACAAACAAACGGGATTGCCCTATCACAACTGCATCGCAAAAAATACAGAAGGAACTACCCCCCTCTGCCAACAACTCTGCAGAGACAGAATAGACGATAGTATTCGAGAACGTACCGGTCTCTCCCTCACCCCAGACGCCCCTGCCCCGCTACTCAAATGGCTAGTCGATACAGACCCCAACCTTCATCATCATCTCAAAAAGAAAACCCTCATGATAGGAACCCTCGACACATGGATCCTCTACAACCTCACCGGCAGAACCATACACAAAACAGACCGCACCCATGCATCTAAGACCCTACTAATGAACCTAAAAGAAACCCAATGGGACCCCTTTTTACTCAAAGAATTTCACCTCAACCACGCCATTCTCCCAGAAATATTGCCCTCCCAAGCCGACTTCGGAACCACCCAATATTTCGTCCCCCTCCCCGATGGCATACCCATCGTCACACTCTGCGAAAAAGACAGCGCACGCCTAATTGGTACAAGCGGATTTAATTTTGGACAAGCCAAACTCTCTTACGAAGATACAGGACAATTTCTAATTAACACCGGCACGGACTGTCCCCCAATCACACCCCACGCCAACCCCACACTCATCGCAAACGGAGCAACCCAACACTACGGCCTACACGCCGAAATCCCATTCCCACACATGAACATTCCCTGGTTCCCTCAGCTCACACAACTCACCAAACCTCTCAGTGAAGCACCCCCCAACAGCGTCCACATTCTGCCCTCAGATACACAGAGAATGACCCTGTCAGGACTACACGCTGGGACTACTGCAGAAGAACTCACGCACGCCTATTTTGAAGCCATCGTCTTCCAAACCAATACTATTCTAAGACAACTAGAATCCGAACATCGTCTCTTTCTAAAAGAACTTAAAGCAGACGGCCCCCTCTCCAACAACAACCTCCTCCTCCAATTCCAAGCCGACATCCTCCAGCTCCCCGTCATCCGAATGGCCGAACCCCACACCCAAGCCCTAGGCACGGCCCTATTAACCGGCCTCAACAGCGGCTTCTTTAAAGACAAACAAGACATACAAAAACACCTCAAAATCGACCGTACGTTTTTGCCCAGCATGGACCCTATTAGTAGCCTCTCTAGATATAACCAATGGAAAAGATTTTAAACTACCTGAGCATAAAAAATTATAAACATATTTACAACTATTCATATATCAACATAGAATAATAAACATGATTACAAATAAACAAATTCTCGTACGAAATAGCTATCTTTCAGAATTGATACCTTACCTAGACAATAAACTTGTAAAAGTTCTAGTCGGACAACGACGTGCAGGAAAATCCTACATCCTTCAGCAACTCATTCAGTATCTCATCATCCAAAAGAAAGTTGCCCAAAAAAACATCCTGTACCTCAACTTTGAACTCCATGAAAATCAAGAAATACAAACACAAAAAGATCTAACCAACTTCATCGACAACTATCTAAAAACCGTATCCAATCAAGACACAGCCTATCTATTCTTAGACGAAATTCAAGAAGTACACGAATGGGAACGCGCAATCACTTCATACCAAGCAAGAACTACACATCAGTTACAAATTTTTATCACAGGATCAAACTCAAAATTACTCAGTTCAGAATTGGCAACCTATCTCACAGGACGTTATATCTCCAAAACAATCCACCCTTTCTCCTTAGAAGAGTTTGAAAAATTCCATCAGCTTCCACACAACAAAGAAACCCTCTTAACCTACCTCAAAACAACAGGCATACCAGAAGCATACAACCTACCCAACGACGAGCTCAGAACCTCTTTTTTCGGCTCCCTCAAAGAAAGTATCCTTATGAAGGACATTGTAAGACGCTATGAAATTCGTAACCCACAACTACTCAATACCCTCTTTCATTTTTTAATCGATAACATTGGAGGTCTATTTTCAGCGAACAAAATGGTGAATACACTAAATACACACAACATCAAAACCAATGTCAACTCAATCAATAGCTATTTAGATTATCTCGAAAATGCCTATCTCATTAAAAGTATTCAACGATACGACCTCAAAGGTAAAAAAATTTTAGAAGGCGAAAAAAAATATTACCTAAACGATCTTGCTTTTCAAAATTATTTCACCAGTTCATTTGATATTAGAAATTCAAAATTACTAGAAAACTTTGTACTCAATCATCTGCTAATAAAAGGCTACAAAGTATACATAGGAAAACTAAACGACATAGAAATAGACTTTGTCGCCGAAAAAAACAAAAAAAAATTCTACCTACAAGTAGCCTACATATTAGACACAGAAAAAGTAATCCAACGAGAATACGGAAACCTCGAAAAAATTCATGACCACTGGCCCAAATACGTCGTATCTCTAGACGATCTCACCCTTCCACCCAAAAACGGTATTCACCATATACAAGCCTGGAATATAAGCGAGCACCTATCATGATTCTAGCCCTACACACCGCCTCTCAACCCTATTCGATAGCAGTTTTCACAAACGGCACCCTATTTGAAAACACTTTCCACGCCACGCACGCACAAAGCGAATCCCTCATCGACGAAATCGAAATCCTTTGCAAAAAAGCCAACGGCACCCTCTCAGACATTACCGCCATCGGCCTCACCCAAGGCCCCGGCGGATACACCGGCATTCGCCTCGGCATCACCACCGCCAAAACCATCGCCCAAGTCCTCAACCTCCCCATCTTCGGCATCTCAACGCTTGAAGCCTTCGTCAAACAACACGCCGTCGGAACCAACACCTACCTCGTCACTCTCCCAGCTACTCGACACGACCTCAACATCGCCCTCTTCGTCAGCAAAAATGGCCCCTATAAACGCCTCACCCCCGACTTCACCTGCAGCCCCCAACACCTCGAAACTCTCCTAAAAAAATTCCAAGAACCCATCGTCCAGTTAGGTCACGAACCACTACACGCAAATACCCTCATTCGATACGTACAAGAGTGTCTCAAAACCCAACAAGCTGGCAGCTACAAAAATCTACAGCCCCTCTACACCCATCCGCCAACATCAGTCTTTTAGATTTCTACAGAACACGCTAAACTATCCATTCCCTAGGGGCGGTTAGCTCAGTTGGTTAGAGCGCTTGCTTGACATGTAAGAGGTCGTTGGTTCGATTCCAATACCGCCCACCAGCCAGGAGATACGAAGAAGGCTGTCCGCCATAGTGCTTCGCGAAGCGAATGACGACGGAGGACCTCGCAGAAACCATTCGAAGCTCTCGTCTCAAAAAACTTTAAGATACCGTATTCATTAAAGGCTATAGGATTACTTGTTACATGTTTAATAGACGAGAACTGGTCGCAAATTGCGACCAGTTCATTTTTTCATGATCAGAAACTATAATAGTTTTTGCCATTCTCTCCTATCCCTGAGAAAATAGTAGAATAAATCCCATGAAAACGCTCCTAAACCATCTCCACTGGGCCCTCCTAAGCTCCCTCAGCGGACTCCTCTCCGGTGCAGCCGCTACCCTCTTCCTCTACCTCCTAGACTGGGCCACAACAACCAGAGACATGCATACAGGCATCATCTGGCTTTTACCCGTCGCAGGCCTACTCATTGGCACTGTGTACCACCATTTCGGAAAAGAAGTCTCAGCCGGAAACGCACTTATCCTAGAAGAAATCCACGATCCCAAAAAAATCACCCCTCTCTACATGACGCCCCTCATCCTACTGGGAACAATACTTACCCATTTATTTGGCGGATCTGCAGGACGAGAAGGCACCGCGGTACAAATGGGCGCGTCGCTATCTGATCAGCTTTCTCACATCTTTAACATCTCACCTGAAGAAAGAAAGATTTTATTGATGGCAGGAACTGGTGCGGGGTTTGGGGCTGCAATCGGCGCACCCTTAGCAGGCATGTTATTTGGAATGGAAGTCCTTTGGATCAAAAAGATACGACTGATTGCATGGCATCAATGTCTCATTGCCTCTTTTGTGGGATACTACACAACGATTTTTCTTCACGCACCACATAGCCATTATCCCGCAATAGCCATTCCCAATATTTCTCTTAAATTATTATTTTTTATCGCACTCTCAGGCATCGCATTTGGACTCGCCGCCAAGCTTTTTTGTATTGTAACCCATTGGGTTGAAAAAACATTTTCACATCTATCCTACCCGCCATTAAGACCTTTTTTTGCCGGTTTAATTATAATCACCCTGTATCAACTCATCGGCACCTATCAGTATGCTGGACTTGGAATCTCGACGATTCAACAGGCTTTACATATTCCAGCAAGTTTTACAGACCCTACACTTAAAGCATTCTTCACAGCGTTAACCATTGGATCGGGCTTTAAAGGAGGAGAATTTATTCCGTTGGTATTTATTGGCAGTACTTTAGGAAGCGCCTTGTCACTTATTTTGCCTGTATCTTGTGGACTACTCGCCGTGGCTGGCTTTTCGGCTGTATTTGGGGCTGCGGCAAACACGCCCATCGCCTGTACATTTATGGCCATAGAACTATTTGGATACGCAGTAGCACCCTATGCGCTACTAGCCTGTGTCGTTAGCTACTACGTTTCAGGTCGCCACAGCATCTACAAAGGACAGCGCTAACTTATAACCCACAAGAGTCTTTTTTGCCCCAAATCAGATATCGATATTTGGCAACCATATCGTACACAAAATCACATAAAAATCTCGGAAAAAGTCTAAGAAAAAACGCCACTATTCGACACCCCAAAGTGAGCCGAGACAAAATAGTTATCACCGCCTCTGACTTCACAAAAACAGTCTGCCCATCACACAAAATAACTGTCCCCAAAGAATCTCGAAGCCCCTCATCTAAGCGTTGTTTAGCCACCTCTCCCTGTAACAATTCAAAAGAAAACGTTTTATGAAAATTTCGCTTCGCTACAAAACGTGCTAAACGGTCGCACAAGCCACAAACACCATCAATAAAAATTATCATCGTTCCATGGTATCATAAAAAACTGATGGCCTCCAAAACATACACCAAACGCATCTACCAACCCTCCGCATACAAAACACCCATCATCGTCCGAATAGACAATGGCGTCCCTTGGCTTGCGCTCCCGTCTATAGAAGAACTCTACAAAAAAAAACAAAAAACACTCATAACGCTCATTGAAGCCTTAGCATTCGACACAAAAACACACCGAAAAAGTGGCGTTTTAACCACCCGTAAAGGCAAAAAAAAACGCATTCATTATTACCATATCGACGTCGTCATCCAAATTGGCACCGTCCTCAAAAGCCCCTATCTAGCACCCTTTCAAGAATGGCTAAATCCAAAAAAATTACCCGTACTCCCTAAAAAAACCCCTCTCAAAACCCACATACATTTCTTATTCATACCCTTTTTATTAATTGCGTTTGTGATCTATCAACTCGTCATGCCTTTATCACTTACAAACAACCCCATTACCATCATCATTCCACATAACAGCACCACCAGAAACGCATTAAGCATCCTCCAAAAAAACCATCTCATACGCAACCCCTTTCTAATCAGAGCGTATCTAAAAGTAACCCGAAATAAACACGTGATACAATTTGGAAAATTTCAGCTCAACCGCAACACTATGCCTCTCAAAATCATACGCTATGTCCAAGACAATCAAGGCGAACATGCGCTTATCCGAGTAACGCTTCCGGAAGGCTTTAGCATCCAACAAATCGCCCAAACACTTGAAAAAACGGGTGTCATAAAAGCCAATAAATTTATACTTTACACGCAAACGAAAGCCAAACAAGAATTGGCCAAAGCCTATCCATTCTTAAACGATTACCCTAACGACACCATCGAAGGCTACCTCTATCCCAATACCTATTTCTTTACTTACAACACACCAGCAAAAATTATAGTCGCAACTATGTTACGAGAATTTCAACACAATATGATACCCGTCTGGGAAAATCGCATTAAATCAGGCCACCCCAAACTCTCTTTTCATCAAAACCTAACACTAGCCTCTATCCTAGAAAAAGAAGCGGTCGTCCAAAGCGAGCTTCCTATTATCGCGTCTGTCTACCAAAATCGCATCACAAAACGTATGCGCCTAGAAGCCGATCCCACCGTCGTGTACGCACTCGGAAAATCACACAAAAAACGTGTCCTGTATAAAGATCTAAGGATTGACTCCCCCTACAACACTTACAAATTCTTTGGCCTACCTCCAAGCCCCATTGCTTCGCCAAGTAAAAGAGCTTTCGAAGCAGCAGTCAATCCAGCCAAAACGGATTATCTCTACTTCGTCGCAAACCCTCTCACACACCAACACCTCTTCGGCAGAAGCTACAGAGAACATTGCGCCAATATTAGACGCGTCCGTTAATCTTTGCTTTGAAGCCTCCCTCTTTTGTTTACAGAGAGGGAGGCTTGGAGGGTGAGTATTATCTAGCTAATAACCTGATCTACATTATCATCTGACGCTGGACGAATATCGAGTACGTTCAGACGAATCTGCTCGCGCGCTTTTCCGTTACGACGGGATTGCTGGTGACGCTCTATTACAAAAATAATGTCAAATCCAGAATCAGCCCTTACATGTTGTTTTAACTCATTATATTTATCAGACAAACTAAACCCAACCGATGGGAAAAACTTACCATTATCCGTCTTATCTTTACGAAGATCCGTCACGATAAAATCCATGTGCGGCGTACGTGTATGTTGGTAGCGGTTTCCAAATGTCCGAACCTGTGAAATTTGGCATCGTTTTAAATAGAAAATCGGCACTTCGAAATATTGACCATACGGCGCCAACTCTTCAAGCGTATCCACCAAACGAGGACCCAATTGCGCAAACTTCAACGTATCAATGATTTCATATGAAAAATGGAATTGCTCTGGTGGAACTTTAGCCATTTCAGCATGTAACATCTTTAAGAAAACAGGAATGTCATCTTCATGAATCGTAAATCCACACGCTTGTGAGTGTCCACCAAACGCATTGATCCGACGCGGTCCATTTTCAGTCTGTACTTCTGTTTGATATAACAAACGTTGTTCTTTTTCAAAAAACGCTTCGCCTACTGCATTAATAACTTGGTACACATTGATCGTTGGAATACTACGTACAGATCCTCTGACAAATATATCGCCCGTATAAGAAGTCAAAATCATCGCTGGGCGTAAAAAACGCTCCCGCAAACGGTCTGTATCAATCCCAATAACCCCAGGATTCCAATTGTGTCCACGAACCACAATAATACGGTCTTCGTTCAAATTAACTTGCGCCTTAATGTGCTCGTCAATCTCGTCTTCGATCTTGCTCGTCATATATTTACGTTGCTCGTTCACATCATCAACAAGCGCCGCTTCTTGCAATCCGTGACTACTCTTCTTAATTTTTTGCTCAAGCTCAAAAACCGTTGAAAATTTCTCCATTACTGTAGAAGCACGATCCGCATTATGCTTACCTGCACCCAACAATAACAAGTCCACAACAATACGAGAATCCGGAATACCTGCATTGCGATCACCAATACGACCAGGCGCATTCAAACGAGGCACAATCGTGCGAGAAATATCACGTGATTGAAGCGCTTTAAACCCAGGCGCACTAATTTCTTTTAACGCCTTTAAGCCTTCCATTTGCGTGTTGTTAATACCATCGATTCCACGTTGGATCAGAATACGGTTCATTGGCTCCAACAAACTCATCCGGTCAGACACAGTTCCCAAAGTAACAAGCGCCAACAAATAACTCTGAAAATAAGCTGGCATTTCTGTACCAAACCGATCAAAAACAGCCAACAAAAATTTAAACGAAATCCCAGCGCCAGATAAATATTTATACGGTGAATACCCCGTCACACGATACGGATTAACCATTGCAAGCGCATTGGGCTGCACTTTACTCAAAATATGATGATCGCAAATAATAACGTCCAATCCCTGTGTTCTCGCATATTCAACAGCCGGAATATCATTACTTCCACAATCAGAAGTAATCACCAATTTAGCGCCTTTGGCTTTAGCTTCATCAATAATACGAGGCTGAAGTCCGTGACCTTCTGACGAACGAGTTGGGAAATCATATTCTACTGTCGCGCCTAAAAACCGAAGACCCGAAACCAAAATCGTAGCGCCCGTAATACCATCAGCATCCGGATCGCCATTAATCATAATCAATTCACGACTCTTCACTGCAGCTTCAACGCGATCTACACCGCGCTTCAAATCTTCATCAGAAGTAACCCCATGAAACGCAGTTACCATAGACTCATCTGGTTTCAAAAAGGCTCTCACTTTATCAACATCGCCTTGACCAATTTTTCGTGCCAAAAGCACTTTTGATAACAACGGATCTATAGTGAGTGCTGTTGCAAAATTAGTCACAGCCTCTTCTGCCAAACTACTCAAATGCCACCTCTCGCGATTTACATCTTCAAACATAATAAAACTCCTTTACCCAAAACGGGTATACAAAAATAAGTAAGACTCCTACGAAATTTAATTCGTAAAGTGACTTTAAATATTAGAGGCCAAACGGCCTTGGTTACGACGCTCACGCAGCGCCTCCACCTCTGGATCCTCTGGATCTTCTGGACGACGAATAAACGTCGTTGAATGCGTAGGTGCAGTCTCTTCACCTGGACGACCATTGGTATAGTAATAGGTGGCTAAAGACTTGCGTGTCCACCCTTCAGGACAGGTCAACGCTTCGGGATGACCATGGTATGACTCTTCGGTAGTACTAAAAAGAACAAAGCGATTAAAAAGAGGTTGAACACGTTTCTCACACGTTTCCAACACATGACGTCCGTTAGCATCACGATGACCCTTCCATAATTCAAAATTGCCGCCATACGCAACGTCCCAATTTTGATTTAAATAGATCAGTGCATTTAACCGACGATCCAGTCCAAATTTCTGATGCCAATTAAAATCAATATGCACATCCAATTTACCACCCTTAACAATTTGGTGAATCCCGCCACCACGATAATAAGGGTCTCCAATCACACCCTCAATACCTGTTAAGTCTTCTAGAAACTTAAGAAAAACAGCACTATTCATCGCAAGCAAAATATCAGCAATGGGATCGGGTAATTTAGAAACTTGATCCATCGCTAATTTTTTTTCTAAAGGATTATCGTATTTGTAAAATTCAAATGCATCCTGATCAGGAAATGCATTTAACGCATCCACCAAAACTTCCGGATCCATAAAATTATCAATCACAATATGGGGAAAAGGTGCAGCAGAACAATAGGCATCACTATGTTCTACAGCCAATGCCTGCAAACGCGCTTCATCAAAAATAGGTCTCATAGAACACCCATTCTAGGGGATTTGCCAAATGAAGACAACCACAAGGCTTTCAAAATAGCCCGACAATGTGAGATCCGAAAGGTCAATAACCGCAAAATAACCATGCCCAGATGACGCGGCCAAACCCAAAACCCACGCGCATGCTGCCAAAAGGTTAAATATGCATTACGAAGCCGCAACTGCATCACATAGTCCAAGGCATAGTCCCGATCCCACCGAAACACATCCACCTGACGAAACACCACCGTTTCCGTATGAAAAATCTTATATCCCGCATCCAACAGCCGACACCCAAGCTCTCGATCTCCCCCATAAGCTGGCGCAATCCGAGCATCCATCCCACCCACCCTAAGATACGCCAAACGATTCACAAAAAAAGCCATGTACGGCGCAAACGCCACCGAAAACCCTTCCACAGACGACGGAAAAATCGCTCCATCGTACTCACTTTCAAACAAAAAAAGCCCGTCCCGAATAGATTTTTCATTCAAAGAAACGCGCTTAAATTCCAACCCCGACATCTTCCAAATCGTCGGCACGACCGCCCCACAATCTGCCCGATTTAAATACGCATAAACCGTTTCCATATCCACCTGATCCACCAACATCGACGGTTCCCAAAAAAACACCACGTCCGTCTTCAGCAAGGCAACCGCGTCATTACACGTTACCGACAAACACGCATAAATCGGATGCACCAACACCCGCGCCTGAGGATACGTCTCCACCCAAAACCACGCGTCGTCTTCTTCACCATGAACAATCACGACAATTTCAGCCGGCGCCAACTCCGCCAAAACCTGCATCGCCCCATACATATACGGTGCACCCGGCAAATCCACCACCACCACACCCAACGTCTTCATTGGGATAAAGATATCATACCCTCATAAAGAGACGGTTGTTTTTATTTTTACGAGGGAGACCTATATACATCTGCCCGTTCATACGGCTTAGAAATAATAATACCAAGTTCACCAGCAGCATTTGAAATGTGTCGGATAATATTTTTTTGAGCACAAGAAAAATTAATATCCACCTTCTTTGTCTGCCCAAGAAAATCATACCAATCCTTCACACTATTAACCCAATTTTGTTGACCAGGTGACAGACTACCCAGAACACTTTTTTGAATCGAAGGGATCTCATTTACCAAAAATTTTAAAATTTTACTCACAAAAACATCTTGAGTCTCTTTTTCTAAAGAGTTCTGTATAGAATCCACCCATGTTTGCGTAAGTAGGTCCTTAGATTTATTAACAATTTTTTCAAAAGAAAGAGTAAGTCCAAGCTTATTTAAAGTGCTCACCAATTCTTTCACCTGACTATGCTGTAGATTGTCATATAAACAAGCCCTACTCAACAACTCATCAATAGGACGGTCCCGCAGCTCTAGAGTATTTCCACCAATAAGTTTATTAGAAAGCCTATCTAGATTATTTTTCGCAGATTTTAAATCTTTAACTACACCAGCAGCAATTTCATCACCAGACTTTGGTATAGAATCTATTAGACGCTCCATATCTAAAAGAGCTAATGTCACAAAATCTATACGATATTGTCGAGTTGCGGCAAATACGTATACACTTTACGTGCTCTACTAACTGTCATATCTCAAACTCCACCCCCCACTCACTTTGGGTAAAAGTTTCTTCTTTTCTAAATTATCGATTTATAACTCACAAAAATTGCACCGAATTTTTTTAATGTATCTCAGTCGTTCACATATGCTACATTGTGCCGATCATGAATCACTTAGAATTCTATCTATTTATAACTTTACTTTTAACAATATCACTTTTGTTTGAACGAGAAAAGCGGTGGCTTTGGCGTCAGATTCTTGATTTGAAAATGACACTAAATCAAACCTACCCCCTAAACAAACAAGAAACCCTACTCACCCCCCATTTTGAAAATCTACACACCGCAAAAACAATTTTTGTGCTTAAACTTGATCATATTGGCGATATGATTTTAACCATCCCTGCGCTACAAGCACTCAGGAAAAATCTACCAAATGCACACATTACCCTCGCCTGCGGCCCTTGGGGAAAAGAACTCCTTGAACAAGAAAAACTCATAGACACCTTCATCATTACTTCGATCCCAAATAAATCTCTCCCTACAAAAGAAAAAAAAATTGAAACAAATCGATTAAAAAAGAGACTCCAAGAAAATAGCTATGATATTGCCTTCGACCTACGACATTATGGAGACACACAACATTGGTTCAAATGGGTTAATGCTCCCGTTAAAATTGGGACAAAATCAGCGCATACACCCTCTAATATCAAACTCACTTTCTCGACTATTCCCCCACACGAAAAACACATGACCGAAAAAATCACCCATATCGTAGAATGCATGGGTCTTTCGCCAAAATCCTATGCCCCAAGCCTCACCCTAAGTGAACAAGAAAAAACGCAAGCCCACCTTTTTTTCAATCAGAAAAACTGGGACCCCACAAAATGCATCGGCCTTCACCCCTATGCAAACGCAACAACACGAGATTGGGGCATTAATAATTTCATTGAAACCGCAAATCACCTAGAAACCCTAGGCTATACCTGTCTTTTTTTTATCGGAAATCGTGCCGATGAAGTCACTCCAAAACTCAAAAAAAATAGCACTTCAAAAATCCATACTATTAGCAATACTACCTTGCGAGAATCTGCCGCTCTCATCCAATGCTGCTCTCTTTTCATCAGCAACAATAGCGGCCCAATGCACCTAGCAGCTTCCGTTCAATGTCCCACCCTAGCTATTTTTAGTGGCACAGAAATTAGCTCAGAATGGGGCCCCTATGGACCTAACCATCACACCATTGCAGTAGACCTGCCCTGCATACGCTGTCATAAAGGCCATTGTTGGCACAAAACCTGCCTCATAAGCATTGCCCCCATAACCATTACAAACCAAGCCCTAAAAATGCTCTCCAACCTCACCTAAAGACCCTAAATAACACCCAAACAAAATAACCATAGACCCCCAGTGATGATACTCCCAATAACTCATGCTACAAAAATACCAAAGCAGAGGCACCACGACCCATTTTGCACCCATACGTTGGATTACATATACAGTAGGAATAATTAAAAGTATGAACGAATAATCTTTGAATCGGGGCAAAATCAATGCATAACAAATCAGATACCCCATCACGCCATAAACAAGAGAAGGCCGCCTCTTATAAATAAAATACGCAAACAATGCCATAACCGTGACCGCAAAAAAAACATATAGTAGAAACGCAAAATGAGGCGCGATATCTTGCAACAACATGAGAGAAGAGGGATGTACAAAACCTCTGCTTTCCATTGGGTTTTGATGTGTAAAAAACTCACGAAAAAGATCAGGAGACAGACATCCTGCCACAAGAAATATTCCAAGAAAAAGAGCACAGCTTTTCAAAAACAAGAACGCACTTTTTTTATCTCTTTTTAACAAAAGAAGACCCAAAAGAGCTATGGGCAACACTTTAAAAATAGAACACGCCAAAATACAGACCACAAATAAATAGTCCTTGTTTCTGAGAAAAGCAGCAATCCCAGTCCACATTAAAAGCTGCTCAAAAATAGAAATATTCCCACTAAAAATATCTAACTTAACGCACTGATGAAATCCACCAACAAACATAAGAACTGCCACAAATAAAACCGCCAGCGACCGCCAAGAATCATCCGGCATCAAAGGCAGAAGAAAATACCGATACCAAACATAAAGAAGTGCCACTAACGCCACAATCTTAAGCCCTAAAAACGTCCATAGCGCAGTTTGAAGAGGGAGAAACGTAAAGGGAAGGAATACGCCAAGCGATAGAGGCGTATAAAAGAAAGGATGCTCCTGCACCATACACAAATACGGAGAGTGTCCGCTATACCAAAGTTGCGTTGGGAAATAGTACGCTAAAAAATCCCATTGGCTTTCTGATTTGTGGATTAAGTTAATAATCGTTTGGACAATATAAAAAAAAGGGACCCCAAATAAAAATGCTTTCGCATACCGTTTCATAAAAACAAACGTAACCTAAAACCTATTAAAAGAAAAGTTATTTGGGTTAAAAAAATGGTACCGAAGGTGGGACTCGAACCCACACGAAGTTGCCCTCACTGGATTTTGAGTCCAGCGCGTCTACCATTCCACCACTTCGGCACGCAAACCCTAGTTTAACCGAGAAAGCACAAATTTTAAATATCGTAAATTTAAGATATACTCCCAAAATTAATCCCATCATTCCTGGAGCACTAACATGACCCAACAAACTCCCCAACAATGGCTACAATTTCTCCTCCATTGCGCAGACGAAGCTGACATCCTCAGCCGTCATTATTTCCACAAAGCCCACCTCAAAGTAGAGCAAAAAAGCAACGACACCCCCGTCACCGAAGCCGATCTTGCTATCGAACAAAAAATCCGCGACATCGCCGCCCAAAAATTCCCAGACCTCCCCATCTACGCCGAAGAATACGGCCAATGCCCCGACGACGCCCCTCTCAAACTCATCATTGATCCCATCGACGGCACCCGCAATTTTGTATTAGGCATCCCCTTCGTCGGCACTCTCCTGGCCATCGAAGAAAACGGTCAAATCGTAGCTGGTGTCGTCTCCTCAGCACCCAGTGACGACCGCTGGTGGGCCGCCAAAAGCCTAGGGGCCTACTACAAACGCACCTGCCGACCCAACGACGCCCCCACCAAGCTCCACGTCAGCGATATTTCCGACATCAGCCAATCCCAAGTCTTCCACTCCAGCCCCTTCGGCAGCGAAGCCACAGGCTCCAATCCCGACACTTTCATCAAACTCCTCAAAAGCACCAAACGCCAACGCGGCTTCGGAGACTTCTACGCCCCCATGTTCGTTGCACAAGGCGCAGGAGAATTTGCGATCGACTACAACCTCAAACCCTGGGACATGGCACCGCTCAAAATCATCGTCGAAGAAGCCGGCGGAAAATTCACCGATATCAAAGGCATAGAGAGCATTTACAACGGCACCTTTATTATCTCAAACGGACACATCCATCAAACAGTACTGGATATTTTGAATCCGTAGGGAAAGGGAGGGGAATAGGGGAATAGGGGAATAGGGGGAATAGGAATAGGTACCTGGACACTAAGCGACAGAAGGGGACAGGTCAATAAAGGAAAATAGGTACCTGGACACTAAGCGACAGAAGGAGGGGAATAGGGGAATAGGTACCTGGACACTAAGCGACAGAAGGGGACAGGTCAATAATGATGTCAATTAATATATTTTAAATAATTTAAAATAACGTTATAATCAAAGGATGCCAAGAAAAGCACGCGTAACCACTGAAGGTGGTTGGTACCACGTATTTAACCGATCAAACGGAAGAAAAACGCTATACCATTCCGAATATTTACAGTCATATTTCGTAAGCCTCCTTGAACAAATATCAGAAAAATACGAAATACAAATTCATAGTTACTGTGTCATGAAAAACCATTATCACATACTTATCCATACCCCAAAAAACACACTGTCAAATGCCATGTGGTATCTAGGAAAAAACTTTGCAAGGGAAGTAAACATACACATGAATGCCGATGGCCCCGTCTTTAAATCGAGATTTCATTCGCTAGTTGTTGAAACCGAAAAAAACCTACTCAATCTAAGCAGATACATCCATCTAAACCCAGTTTCAGCTCAAATGTCTACAACTCCCGAAGAATATACTTGGTCAAGCCACAGCAATTTTCTCGATCCAGAAAACGCCCCACCCTTTCTACACACATCCAAAATTTTAGAATACTTTATTTCAAAAGATGAATACAAACAGTACGTCGAACTCGGAGTTGATGCCAATACAAAAGCTTTCTTCGGCAGAAAAAGAATCCCTGGCACATTCAAAATAGACTGAACCCACATTACACCACTATCTCAACATACAAAAACGTTAACCTGTCCCCTTCTGTCGCTTAGTGTCCAGGTACCTATTCTCCTATTCTCTATTCCCTATTTTTTATTTAGTAAGAGCAAGCCTTTCAGAAAGCCACACTTTAATAAGAGCTGTTCTGGCAACCCCTACTCGACTTGCCTCCGAATCAATTTGCTGAAGGATACCCAACGGAATATCTAAGTTTATTCTCTGTGAAGGACGATGCACTTCAGCCGAAGACAGATCTAAATGCCTTATAATGTCTTCTCCGTTATCAAATTTTTCATCAAATTCAACTGCACTAATTAATCTAGCTTTTGATTTTTTCACGAAATAACACCTCCTCATTCTTTCTACTTCTTCGGCATGAAATTATCCGTACATTTGGGG
>SICP01000018.1 GCA_009691415.1 Candidatus Margulisiibacteriota bacterium | reverse complement strand
TGAGTTGGCTGGATTTGGCTGTGGTACTGGAACTTTTTTGACTGCTTTCGGTGAGTTCTGTTGTGGAGTTGAGAGCAGCATAGAATCCAAATGTACCGGCTGTATCGGCTGAACTTGCAACTGATTTCACAAGCTGGGCCGCTTGGGCAACTGCAAGTGTAGCCTGAAGAACCCGTGCGGTGGTGTTGATGTCTGCATACATGCCTGCATCAGCTCCGGCTTGCGGATCTTTTTTGGCGTCTTTTGCTGCTTTTTGGGCGTCAGATACGGACTGGATCGCGTCTTTGGTTTGATGCGCGGTTTCTAACCAACTATTGCCGATACTTGCAGTGATCTTTTCTTTGAGTTCGCCTTTTTTGCTCATGAGGCTATTCATTTCTTCGGTGTTTAGAATTTTGAGTGACTTACCAGAAACGGTCATCGTGCCCCCTGATGCAAGCGAAGATCCGAGAATAAGCGTGTCTTGTCCTGACAAAACAGAGACATTTCCACCTGCTGAGATGAGACTGCTTAATTGGGTGACTCCGGTTTTTTCGGTGGTTTTGGAATTACCTGCAAAGTTGGAACTAAAATCGACGCTGGATCTGTTGAAATCTAGACTGAATCCGGTGAAGCCTTTTTCTTGTTTGAAGGCATAGCTGTACGTACCTTGGCTTGCGGAAGTAATAGTGGTTTTTCCGAGTGACGAGAGTGTGATATTACCGCCAGTAGAATTCACTTGTGATCCTGCAATAAGAAGGTCGCCTTCTGTTTTGAGAATGATGTCGCCTTTAGCATCTAGTTTGCTGGCAAGTGCGGTCATTTCGGTGTCTATTTTAAGTTCGTCCTTTTGGTAGACGATCAAGTTGCTTTGCGATTGGCTGACACTTTCTTTGGTGTTGTTGGCTGCGGTGATGATGAGGCCTTTTTTGGCATCGATCATCATTTCTTCACCCGCTTTAAGACTGCTGCCGTTGATCCGTGTGGTGCCGTCGGAAACGATGGCGAGGTTGCCGCTCATTTGGACGTCGGAGGCTACTTGGGTGGTCGTGGCATTGGTGTTTTTCTTGGAACTATTTTCGATAAACCCACTGGTTTTCTTTTTGGTTTCTTCATAAAACGTATCTTGGGCCGAGATGATATTGACGTCGCCTTTGGCTTTGATGAGGCCATCTCCGTTGACATTAATTTTGCTGCCCATCACCGTCAAATCTTTATCAGCCATAATGAGCGAATCGTCGCCTAGATTGAGCTGAGATCCGATATTAGTTTGTTTTTGGGTGGTATAACTTTTTTTCTTGTCATGGAACCATTCTTTTTTCTTTTCCATCGTCATGCTGCTATCTGTTTCTATAGCCGATACCACCATTAGATCCCCGCCGGCATGTAGTTCTGTTCGTCCTGTACTGGTCAGCTCACTCCCTTCAATCAAAATATCGCGACCCGCTTCGATGCTTGCAAAGGCACCTAATATTTTGAGGCGAGATCCTTCGGCATGTTCTATGACCGCGTTCTCTTCGACATTTTTATTACCTCTTCTTTCATAGAAATAATGCTGTTCAACTGAATTTTCAGAAAGAATATTCAAATCACGTTTACTATCAATCGATGCGTTTCCAATAATCGTAAAATCACTACTATCGATGGTGAAATCTCGACCGGTATTGATACTGGCATCTTTCCCAATCGTCATCACTGAATTTTGAAGATCGCTATTTAAGTCGTAGTAGTTATTGCTGCCTTTTCTGAGATATTGTTGCACTTCTTTTTTTTGTAAATCAGCTTTGAGGGTGAGGTCTTGTCCGGTCTGGATAAAGGCGTTTCCTTTGAGGTCCACGATGCTGCTTTGTATGAGCCAGTCTCTACCGGTCCGTACAGACGTATCACCTCCGGCCCGTACCGTGCTTTTTTGCCAATTAGTATTATATTCTGTCATGTTTGAATTGTATTGATCCCATGCTCGGGTTGTTTTTTGTTCTAATGCATTAACCGTAAAATCACGCCCTACATCGACCATTAAATCTTTGCCCATATCTACTGTAGATCCTGTAAATATAGTGTCTCTTCCTGTGGTGAAATACCCACTTCCGGCGGCTTTAAGAGGTATTCCTGTGTGGACAATGTCGAGCCCTGCGTTAAGAACCATATCGCCTTTGGATTCTATTTTATTGAGATTAATAATGGAGCCTTTGGCGTCGACTTCGATGAGGTCAAGTCCAGTGAGTGTGCCGAGGGTGTCATTTTGAAAGGTATCTTGGGTTCTGATGACGAGAATGCCGTTACTATTTAGAGCGGCTTTATTGGTGAGGGTTTTTCCTGTGATTAAGAGGCCTTCATACGCGTCGATGGACCCTTCGAGTTTAGTGGTGGCGGCGCCGGTGTTGAGAACGATGGTGCCGTCTGATGCGATCGCGCCTCGGTTATCCAGGTTTCCTATGTTTGCAATGAGCTCATTGCCGGCCAAAACAGACCCTGAGTTGGTGAATGTGTCAGCTTGGATGAGGGCGTTTTCGTTACTGTTGATGAGGGCATAGGCACCATCATTGATAAGTTGTTTGGATGTGATGCTGAGTGGCCCGCCGTAAGAATCGATCTTGGCGGCTTTGGCTGGAACCGCTCTGTTTTCGATGATATTTCCTGCTTGAAGTACGAGTGATTGGCTTTTAACGTCGCTACCGATATTTCTAATATTTTGTCCCGCTAAAAAGACGGTTTGTCCGGTGGACACAACCATGCCTAGATTTTGGTTTACGATGGATCCAAGTTCACTGGCCAAGTACACACTTTGGTTACCAAGAATGAGGCCGCCGGTGTTGGTGAGATCTTGTTTGGCCAAAATACCCAAGCCACCTGCTGCGCTGATACTTCCTGTGTTGTCGATTTTGCCGTCACTACTAAGTGTTCCTAGCATGATGGCCGCTATTTCACCGGTATTTATCAGTCCTTTTACTGACGTTTTAAGAATAATGGAAGAGGCATCACTATAGATTTTCCCAGCGTTCATTAGCCCCCCTGCATTGGCTTGTACCAAGCTATCAGACCTAATTTTTCCGGCATTGGTTAACGTGTCGACAGAGCGTAACGTCATACTTCCGACGCTATCAAGTGATCCGGCATTACTGAGTATGTCCGACTCGATGGCCATGGCACCGACACTACCTACCCAGCCTTTGTTATCGAGTTTATTGGATTGGATCACAACGGCGCCATAAGAATCGATCATGCTGTCTTTTTCATTGGTGATTTGGTTGCCTCGAAGGACGATAGTGTCTTCACCCATAATGGCACTGCTCCCATTATTTTGAATGCTTCCGGCCGCTTGTACTGCTACGGAAAGCCCGTCGATAATACTGTCTTTTTGGACGACATCGCCGTTGGATAAAACCGTAATGTCTTGTCCGGCATAGAGGCTGCTATTGGTGCCTTGATACCGTGCGGCTTGGATGGTGATATCTCCCCTGCCAGTATTAATTACGCCAGTATTTAGCATGACTTGTTTTTCGGTTTTGAGAGAAAAGCTATTTCCTGATAGGTCGGCGTTATTAAGAGAAATATCCCCTTTGCTTTGTAGGATGCCGTCGGTGTTTGCAATAACGGTAGCGTTTTGGAAAGTGATGCCGTTTTTGGAGCCCAGCATGAGCGCACCTGTTTCGAGATAGGCTTTGGATTCGGTTGTTGGTTTGGTAGTTTTTCCTAGAATAAAATTGCCTTCTTGAGAGATAGCTGTGACGGAGTTATTGGAAAGCATTTGTCCGGTGATGTTGATGTCTTTTTTAGCTAGGAAAATACTGTCGCCTTTGACCACAACAGAACCCCCGTTTCCAACAATATTTCCTGAGTCTGATTTGACACCAAAATTACGACCGGAAACAACGTCTTTGTAGTTTATATCTCCATCAGAAGAAATCGTAATATCGTCACTGAGCCCCATCATAAGACCTTGGTTGTTTACGCCTACACCCTTATCTGTAGTGATCAGTGAAATCCGGCCTGCGTACATGGAACCTAGCGAATTGGCATCGATACCAAATCCAGTTCCTGTACCCCCCGTGAGGGTAACCGCACCACTTGCGTAATCAAACTGATGCGATCCTGCGACCATATTGAGGTATCCGCCGGATCTAATTGTGCCTTGTACGGTGATGGCTTTGGCTAGGAGATCTACGAGACCTACTTTGCTCGCATCTAGGCCTTTGTCTAAGACTTCGATTTTTCCGGTTGTGACATTGAATCCGGTTAGATTTGTGCCATTCCATTGGGACGCACCCGTTGTGAGTGTGAGTCGGGAAAGGTTGAGAAATTTGGCCCCGTTAAGCTGGATTCCCCAGGGATTGGCTACGACCAAATCAGCACGATTTCCCACCATTTCTACTGTACCATTTATACCACTTTTAGCTTTGGATACTTCCATGAGAACCATATTGGCTGCATTGCTACCGTAATTGGGGTTCTTGGCGATGGGGGTTCCGGTGAGGATGGACGTATTCGTTTGTGTGCCGTTATTTAAGAGCATACCTTCGGTGCCAACATCCAGGCGATTAAATTGGTTTCTAGAAATACCGGATGTGTTGGGTTGTGCCAATTGGATTAAAGGTACGTTAGATCCTGCCGTACCGACTTGGGTTTTTCCGCCTCCATTAGGATCTAGTTCAACAGCCGCATGAGTGGGAACACACTGTCCCAACATTCCCAATAACAAGACTCTTGCCACCCACACTTTATGACCCTCTTTCAAACGTAAATTCAATATCTTCATAACCGTTACCTCCCTTTTTTTACAAGCCTATGCTTGTTCGTAAATACCATTCAGCCCCGCTGTTTTGCAGATGATCCGTCGCGTGAATCGGGATTCCCAGCGTGAGATCCCAACTGGCTGTTCCGATCACACCCGACACGCCTACCGCAGATCCGACCAGCGTGATGTCACGATCGTCATCAGCAAAACTGACCCGTCCGACATCCACCCCCGCCAACCATTGCACCCCTAAAAGCCCGACCGATACATCCTGCCGAATGTATCCACCGCGATCACCATCTTGCGCTTCACCTCGAAATCCGCGCACGGTGTATTCATCTCCCACACTCGTCCGTTCAGACCCATAAAGCGTATGTCCACTCCATTGCCCATGACCTGTGAGTCGATATGACATTGCAAGAGATTCGATACTAAATGGACAAAAAAGACTGGTGTCGGCTACCCATTTTTCAAACTGGGCTCTGGGTTCGCCGACTTGGATGTCGGGCAAATCTTTCTTGGCATCGAGGCTCTTTAGTCCTTTGAAATATGTGGTTGAAAAAGTGAATGCGCCCAAGTCTGCTGAAAGACCGATTCCCACGATTCTGAGCTTGCGACTACCCACTTCGCTTTTGATCGCATCTATATATGATGTCGTGTCTTTGAGGTCTAGTTCGGTGTGTAACGACCATTTTGTGCGTTGGTCACGATAGAAAATGTGGTCCCATTGAAGGGTAACCGTTTGTGTTTGGCCGGAGCTTAAGAAATTAAGCGTTTCACCTGCGATTACGGAGCTGTATTGGATGTCGGAAAGGGCTAGAGATAGAGTGTTGTGTCCCATAGGAAGGCTGCCATTTATAGATAGGCTTTTTTGCTGAGCGTCTTTTTTTCCGGTAACTTGAGAGAGTGAGGTTTGCCAGGTATCGTTTAATTGGAAGAGGTCGTCTTTGGATAAGATAAATTGGCGAGGAAACCAGGAAATAGATTCTGTATTGTCATAGACTGCACGGGGCCGGATACCACTGGATTCACCTACTTTCTCAATGACAACTCGGGTGCCGCCAATCACGTGAAGATCGGGTACAAGTTGGAATGTACATTGGATGCCTTGGATGCGATGTAGATTTTCTAGGCCTTGATCGAGATCGAAGACATTTAAGACCTGCCCCATACCTGTTGAAAATGCCGCCCAGAGTTTTTGCTGGTTTTTAGTTGGTGAATCTGAAAATTGGAGCGCGGTGATGGTGCCTTCTTGGATATGAATGGCGAGGGTTCCTGATCGTAGGTTTTGTGTCGGGAGGGTGGCTCTTGAAGTGATGTAGCCATTTTCTAGATATAGATTGGTAAGGTCACGCAAAAATGCGGTGATGTCATTTTGGGTGAGCTGTTTATCTTCGTAATTGCGTGTGAGACGCTCGATTATGGAAGGATGGAATCGGGTGTTGCCTGATATGTGGACTTGGTTGATTTGGAAAGTAGACAAAGGGCCTTCGATTACACGAGACTCTTGGTGCGGTAGAATGCGGATTTCTTTGGGGGTTTCTTGGGAACGGCGAAGTTGTTGTTGGCGTTGTTCATCAAGTCGGCGTTGTTCTTCGAGTACCGTTCGGTCTTGCTGTTGAATGGCGCGTTGTTGATCTGCGGGGCTGACCTCAGCGAAACATGACGTTGTTAAAATCAAGAATAGCCCTAGGATATATCTCCTACGAAATTGCATCCAAACCCCTTTGCGCATTATTTTTAAAAAATAAATATTACTAACACATCGCGTAATATTCAATGTTTTAAAAAATATAGTAACGGGTTTTTTTATGTCGCTGTTTTCGTTTGTCGAAAAATTGGTCAGCTTTTTACTTGAGTAATTTTTTAAGAAATTGTCCTGTGTAAGATGTTTTTAGTTGGGCGATTTGTTCGGGGGTGCCTTGGGCGATGAGTTGGCCGCCTGCGTCGCCGCCGTCTGGGCCTAGGTCGATGATGTGGTCGGCTGTTTTGATGACGTCGAGGTTGTGTTCGATGACGATGATGGTGTTGCCGGTGTCGACGAGTTTGTTGAGCACGTCTAGGAGTTTGCGGATGTCTTCGAAGTGAAGGCCGGTGGTGGGTTCGTCAAGGAGGTAGAGGGTTTTGCCGGTGCTGCGTTTACTGAGTTCTTTGGCGAGTTTGATGCGTTGTGCTTCGCCGCCGGAAAGGGTGGTGGCGTTTTGGCCGAGTTGGATGTAGCCGAGGCCTACTTCTTGTATGGTTTTGAGTTTATTTTTAATTTGTGGGATGTTGATGAAGAGGTCTAATGCTTCTGTGACGGTCATGTTGAGGACGTCTGAGATGGTGTGTCCTTTGAATTTGACGGTGAGGGTTTCGGGGTTGTAGCGTTTGCCTTTGCAGATATCGCAGGTGACATAGACGTCGGATAGGAAATGCATTTCGATTTTAATGAGGCCGTCACCTTCGCACGCTTCGCAGCGGCCGCCTTTGACGTTGAAGCTAAATCGGCCTGGTTTGAAGCCTCTGATTTTGGCTTCGTTGGTTTGTGCAAACAGGTCTCGGATGGGGGTGAATGCGTCGGTGTAGGTGACGGGATTGGATCGGGGGGTTCTGCCAATGGGAGATTGGTCGATTGTGATGAGTTTGTCGATATGGTCTAGGCCTTGGATGTCGTCGTGGAGTCCGGGGCGTTCTTTGCTGTTGTGGAAATGGCGCATGATGCCTTTGTGGAGGATGTCGTGAATGAGGGTGCTTTTTCCGGAGCCTGAGACGCCGGTGATGGCGGTAAGGACGCTGAGGGGGAATGAGACGTCGATATTCTTAAGATTATTTTCGCGGGCGCCTGTAATTTTGATTGTTTTTTCAGGGGTGAGGGGACGACGATTTTTTGGGATTTCTATTTTCTTTTTTCCGGTGAGATACGCGCCCGTAATGGAGTTTTTGTCGGTTAATAGCTCTGGGACGGTGCCTGCAAAAACGATGTTTCCGCCAGCTTTTCCGGCACCAGGGCCGATGTCGACGACGTAGTCTGCTTTTTGTATGGTGTCTTCGTCATGCTCAACGACGATGAGGGTATTACCCAGATCACGAAGTCGAATTAAGGTCTCGATGAGACGTAGATTGTCGCGTTGATGAAGTCCGATACTGGGTTCGTCTAGGACGTACAAGACTCCTGTGAGTCCTGCCCCAATTTGTGTGGCTAGGCGGATGCGTTGGTATTCTCCTCCGGATAGAGAACCAGATCGTCTGCTGAGGGTGAGGTAGTTGAGGCCGACGTTATTTAGAAAGGAGAGGCGCGCATTAATTTCTTTTAATAATTGGCTGGATATTTGCTGTTCTTTTTCGGTAAGTTTGAGTGTTTGGAAAAAGGGGATGAGGTCTCGAACGCT
Organism: Candidatus Margulisiibacteriota bacterium; assembly: GCA_009691415.1. Classification (GTDB taxonomy): domain Bacteria; phylum Margulisbacteria; class Marinamargulisbacteria; order SXXA01; family SICP01; genus SICP01. The sequence continues at coordinate 20,051 of SICP01000018.1, read as the reverse complement.
CAGATGGGTGAGTTGTGCGATGTTTTTGTCTGCAATTCGGATGGCGAGCACTTCGGGTTTTAAGCGTTGTCCTTGGCAGGTTTCGCAGGGAGTAGATGTCATGTAATTTCGAAAAAATAGGCGGACTTTTTCGGATTCTGTTTGATGGTAGCGGCGTCGGAGTGCTGCGATTAGTTTGTCTATATTGTCGCCGACGTGTCGAGCAAAGAGAAAGCGTTTGAGGTTGTTCGCGTTTTTTCTGACGAGATCGACATCAAAGTCTAAAGAGTCTCCTAGCCCTTTGCATTCGATACATGCTCCCACAGGTGAATTAAATGAGAAAAGTCGGTGTGAAATTTCTGCGTAACTCATATGTCCGTTGGGACAGGCAAGGTGTTCGGAAAATAGCTGCTGGGTTCCAGTATCCGTATTTTCTACTTTAATCGTGCCCTCGGTGTAGCGCAGACAGGTTTCGATAGACTCGCTGAGACGACTTTGATTTTCATCTGTGACGCTGAGTCGGTCTACTACAATTTCTAAAGTGTGTTTATTGTTTTTGTCTAAGATAATGGGTTCGTTGAGACGTTTGATTTCACCATTGATGCGCACTCGGGTGAAGCCGTCTTTGTTGAGTTGCTCTAGGAGTTCTTTGTGGGTTCCTTTTTTTTCGTTGATGCAAGGGGCGAGGAGCAAAATCTGTGTATTTTGGGGCCAGTTTGTGATTTGGGCGACAATTTCTTGTACGGATTGGCTTTTGATTTCTGCGTTACAGATGGGGCAATGGGGTTTGCCGATGTTGGCGAATAAGAGTCTGAAGTAATCATAGATTTCGGTGATGGTTGCGACGGTAGAACGAGGATTGTGAGAGGCTGCTTTTTGGTCGATGGAAATAGCGGGAGAGAGGCCTTCGATATGGTCGACGTCGGGCTTGTCGAGTTGGTGTAAAAATTGTCGTGCATAGGCTGAGAGAGATTCCATGTAACGACGTTGGCCTTCAGCGTAAATTGTATCGAATGCAAGAGAAGATTTTCCAGATCCTGAGAGCCCCGTAAAAACGACGAGGGCATTTCTTGGAATCGTGAGAGAAACGTTTTTGAGGTTATGAACTTTGGCACCAGTGATTTTGATTTCGGTTTGCATGGTTTATTTTTTGAGTTGAGAAGCTAGATAGTTGGCAAGAACCGTGAGGCCTACTTGGCTACTTTTTTCGGGGTGGAATTGTGTTGCGAGTAGGTGGGGGGTTTGAATGCTGGATGTAAATGAAATTCCATAATCGGTTGTTGTTGAGATGATGTCTTTGTCGGGTGTATCTATGTAGTAGGAGTGTACGAAATAGGCATGAATAGGTGATGTGAGCGTATCAAAAACGTTATTGGGATCTTTTTTGATGGTGAGTGTATTCCATCCCATGTGGGGGATTTTCAAGGTGGGATCTTGGAATTTTTTGACGTTGCCCTTGAAGATTCCTAGCCCTTCGTGGATGCCATTTTCTTCGGAGGTTTCAAAAAGAATTTGGAGGCCTAAACAAATGCCAAGGTAGGGTTTTTTTGCTTGGATGTGATCTTTGATGATGGGGATAATGCCGCAGGATTTGAGGTTGGTCATTGCGTCTTCAAATGCACCTTGTCCCGGTAGAATGAGGAGGTCTGTTTCGGCGATTTCTTTGGGGGAAGAGGAAATATTTACGGTATAGCCGATGGCTTCGATCGCTTTTTGCACGCTTCTAATGTTGCCTGCTCCGTAGTCTGCAATGGTTAATTTCATGCGGAGGTTATTTTGAGGATTTTTGTGGTTTTGGGCCTTGGCCTTCAGGCTTGAAATTGGGTCTTGGTACAGATGGTGGTGGGTTGATGCCTCCTTTTCTTGAGCCAAATTCTGTTAGCCCTGCTTCTATTAGAGTGATTGAATTGGGGGTGGTTTTTGTGAGTATTTTTTTCATTCATGCTCTCCAGAGGGCGGGGTTTCAATGGTTAAATCAAACTTGTCTCGGCATAGGTATATGCTTTTTCTTTTGTACAAAAAGCTGCCTGAAATATTATCGTATACTTCAGCATCTAATATTAATAGTTCTCTGTTTTTATCGGACTCTGAAAATAAGCTTATCCATCCAAAGTAAAATATGTTTAGCTTATGATCTCTTATGATAAGCCATTCGGTTGTAGGGTTCAACTTGTTGTGAAAATATGACCAAATGTCATTGTCTCCGTATCGTTTGGTTATCTTTAAGCGAGCTCCAATTTTGTTGATCCAATATTTGTTGTCTATAAAAGCGAGGATGTATCCCAGTGGTATTGAAATGAGACTGGGTAGTAAGATCTGATTCCACGGAATTTGATTGGCTTCAGTAGAGAATAATTCTAAGAGTTGAAGTGATGAGGAGCCATTTATTTTATGAAGTATGTATCCTGAAATCAGGTAGCTTGGTATGGATAGCGCGGTTAGTACAATAATTGTTTGAAAGTTTGTTTTGGGTTTTTGCCCGGTTAATTTTTGAATAAGAAATAGGCTAATGGTTCCTGGTGTGGCGAAAATAATGAGCTTGATTATTGTTATGCTTATGTCCATATTGTCATAATATAATAATTTTGTTGTAAGCCTAGCGTTTATTTTTTCGCTATTGAACTTTTTGTTGAATAATTAGGGGGGGTTGGTTATCATTTTTGATATGGTTTCAACTTATATTTTTGAAGACGATCGGTTTTCGTCTTTATTTCCTTTGACGTTTATGCGGCCAGCCTTTGATTTGCTGCTTGGAATGGAGCGGTTGATTGATAAGATGGTGCGTTATTTTCCGTCTGATGAGGTGTGTCTTCATGTGCGACCGGTGTTGCGACCATTGCTAGCGGAACGGCATCCTGAATTTCAATCTAATGAACTTTGCTTAGATGGCTCATGTTGGTTGCTGAATGGGCGTGTTGTTTTTACGAAAGCGTTGTCGGAATTTATTCGAGGTCAGGCGTTATCGCCGAATGTTTTTTTTACGTATCAAGGTCAGGTTGTTGCGGCTTATTTGGCTGGGGATGTATTGGCGTTGGTTGCTCCACAATTTTTTGATGTGCCCTCATCAGAAGCGTTGGCGGCTACGCTTGAGAGTGTGTGTTCTGGCATTGTTTTAGATGATGTTGTCATGGTTCAAGATGTTTGGGATTTGGTTTCGTTAAATCCCCAAATTTTGACAGAGGATTTACAAGTTTTGCGTCGCCATGGGGTGCTGGGGGATGTGGCGCCTTCTGTTGTTTTGCAAAATGAGGAAGATATTTTTATTGGTCAGGATGTGGTGATTGAAGATTTTGTGGTCATCAATGCCAAGAAAGGGCCAGTTCATTTGGCCTCGGGTGTTTTTGTGGAGTCTGGGTCTCGTTTGGAGGGGCCTCTTTTTGTAGGGCAAAATAGCCAGGTTTTGGGCGCTAAGATTAGGTCTTGTTCTATCGGCCCAAATTGCAAAGTTTCTGGCGAAATTTCTCTGTCTGTTTTTTATGGGCAATCCAATAAAGCGCATGACGGATTTATGGGGCATTCTTATGTGGGTGAATGGGTAAATTTGGGTGCGGGAACGACAACATCAAATCTAAAAAATACGTATGGGCCGATTCGGGTTCAGACTTCTGAGGGTGTCTTGGATACGGGCTTGCAATTTTTGGGGGCTATGATTGGGGATTATGTAAAATGTGGGATTGGTACTTTATTGAATACGGGATCTGTTTTGGGTTTTGGTTCTACTGTCTGGGGCGGATCATTTCAAGACAAATATATTGCACCGTTTAGTTGGGGGGGAAGTGCGGTTTATTCTAGGGTAGAGCTGGATAGGTGGTTGCCGTTTGTGTCTCGCGTGATGCAGCGTCGTTTACAGCCTTTTACAGCATCGGCGCAGGCAGTGATTCGTCAGATCTATAGGGATGAAGCGCAATGACTCTTTCTTTTTGCTCCTTAAATGAGGCTTCTGCGCATGCTCAATTAAAATTATTGGCGGACGTTCCGTTGGTACTTCGGGATCTTTTGACACCAGAGCGTATTTCTGCTTTGACGTTTGCGAATGGGCCCCTGAGATTTAACTACGCGGCGTCGTTGGTGTCGCCTCAGGTTTTGGATATTTTTCAAACATTGGCAGTTGAACAGCAGGCAGTAGAAAAATACAAAGAATTGCGGTCTGGGTTTCCGGTAAATTTTAGTGAGGGGCGAGCAGTTCAGCATCATGCGACACGGTCTAAAAGCCGCGGAATCTATGGGGCAGAGCAGGAAAAAATTGCAGACTTGAGCAGGCGTGTTCATGACGGGTCGTTGTGTGGATATTCTGGGAAAGCGTTTGCGTCTGTTGTACAGGTTGGGATTGGTGGATCTGATTTGGGGCCAAGAGCGGTTAGCCATGCCTTGACTCATTCCGGGTATAAGCGGTATTTGGAGCCTCAGTTTATTGCCAATATTGATCCTGCTGATGCGGCCTTTGTTTTATCTGAAGTAGATATTGAAACGACACTTTTTTTAATTGTTTCGAAAACCGGTGAGACGCAAGAAACGTTGTCTAATTTTGGGCTTATTCGGTCTTTATTTGAGGCACGTGGAATATCAGGTGACGCGATGTCGGCTCATTTTTGTTCAATTACGATGTCTGATACTTTCTTGGATGATGCGTCTCGATTTGGGCATGTTTTTTACTTGGATGCAGCTATAGGTGGGCGTTTTTCTGTAACCAGTGCGGTGGGCGGAGTTATTCTGGCTTTGGTTTTTGGCGCACCCATTTTCGAATCATTTTTAGGGGGCGCGTTTTTGATGGATGAGGCGGCTCTAGTGCCCGATATTAGGCAAAACATGAGTTTGCTATCGGCCCTTTTGGGTGTATGGGAGTGTACGTATTTGGGGTTTCCTGTACGGGCGGTTATTCCTTATGGGGAGCCGTTAGCGTTGTGGCCGGACTATGTGCAACAGTTGTTTTGTGAAAGTCATGGGAAATCTGAGGCTATTGACGGGTCTAAGTTGGCTTATTCAGTGGGGCCTTTGGTGTTTGGGATGCAGGGTAGTAATGCCCAGCATTCTTTTTTTCAAAAATTTCATCAGGGGGCAGGTGTCATTCCGGTTCAATTTATGGGGGGAGTATCCGAAAAGTCAGATCAGTTTGGTCAGGCCGGGCGTGATGCAGAAGATGCGTTGATGGCCAATTTGGTTGCGCAGACGGTGGCTCTCGCCGTTGGGAGAGAAGATGCATTTCCTGGAAATCGCCCGTCTTCGTTGGTGTTCTATCGAGATTTAACGCCAAGCGTTGTGGGGGCTTTAGTTGCTTTTTATGAAAATGTCGTGATGTTTCAGGGTTTTTTATGGAACTTAAATGCGTTTGATCAGCCTGGGGTAGAATTGGGGAAGGCACTTGTAAATGAAGTGCTAGCTGATGGACCCACGCCCGAAATTCTGGAAGCTTATTTATCTGTCTTGAGACTTTAAAAGTTTAGACTAGCTGAGAATCTGTGGAGGGCGTCTAAATTATCTTGATAGGGGGCTTCCCAGTATTCGATGCCGCTATTGAATTTGGTGGATCTGCCAGTTTGCTTTTGGGTATTTTGGCCAAACAAGAGGATCAACATCGTAGTCACACAAACCCGTATTATCTTTACAGAAAAAAACCATACATCCTTTATCCAGCATTGCTTTGCTATGGTTCAAAAGACCACAGTGATCAGCATTAGATTCATATTCAACTTTACAACAGACAGCAGGGATAATTTGGGCTCCCAAAATAATCAATTCTCTAGCTAGCCAGCCAGCTCCAATAACAAACCCTCCTACTTGAAGTGCTAATCCACCTAATAGATGCTCTCCAGTTTTTTTAGTACATTCTCAACAAAGCAGCAGCACGGTGGGGCACTTCGAGAGGGCTCATGAAGAATCTTTGGTTGCTCTGTAATTATTTGAAATTGTAATGGTTCAGCGTGAATGACGGGAGGAGTCATAGTTGCTTCTTCTCCCCAAGCAATTTTTACTTCAGGTGTATTTGCGATTATTTTAAACATAAAAACCCTCCTTTTCTTTTTATTTAGAATCTCATATTTAAGTAGAAGGGGCAACGTAAGATCCATTAGTCGATTTGGGGTGATGGCTATGCGGCAGAAAGCACTTTGAAAATAAATTGAATTAAATATCCCCAAGTTTTAAGTCGTTTTGGTTCAGACAGCCCTCGATAAAGCCATTCTAAATGCAAGGAAATCACCCAGGTCGGGGCGCGTTTTTTGGTTCCTGAGATCACATCGAAGCTTCCGCCGACGCCGATTCCGATGCCATAGGTGAGGGTTTTTGTGAGTTGGATTAGTACGTGTTCTTGTTTGGGAACGCCGAGTGCGACGAGAATAATATCTGGTTTTTTTGTTTGGATGTCTTGGATTATTTTTGTGAGTTCTTCATCGTTAAAATAGCCGTGGTGACTTCCAAAAATGGGCGCTTGGATTTGGCTTAAAAGTTTTTTGAGTACAGTTGGCTGGCTTCCAATTAGGTAACATGTTAATGAGCTTTTAAGAATGGCGTCAGTAAGTTCGACTCCTGGAATTTGGGTGAGCTTTTTTTTTGCTGCCCAGAGAATGCCGACGCTGTCTGGGATTAAGATGCTGGCGTGAAGTAGGTTTGAGATGGAGGGGTCTTTTTCCGCGGCCATGATGATTTGGGGGTTGAGGGTGATGAGGGTGTGAAATTTGGGTTCGGCTAGAATCGTGGGGAGAGTTAGGAGCAGGTCTGGGAGGGTTGTGTGGGTGACGGCGTAGTTTAAAACTGGAATAGTAGTCATGAGAGTTTATTGTTTTCTGCACGTTGGATTAAGCGGGGAACATGGTGTTTAAGTTGATTTTGATAGTGGGTAAATTTATTTTGTAGGTCAGAGACTTTTTCTTGAAAGTCGTGTTGTGTGTATGGATTCCTGGTATCGATATAGGGTTGATGTAGTACCGTTGCTAGGTTAATAAGTTTGTCGTCGTATGCGAGTGCCAAAAAGGGGATTTGGTGAAGACTAGCCCAAACACACACGTGATATCGGGAAGCAATGACGAGAGGCTGATCTGGGCAGGAAGTAATAGTGGCTTTGTAATAGGCGAGATCACTTGCTAAATGGAGTTTATGTTCTGGTATGTTTAGTTTTTTGCAGTAGGTGAAACTTTCTTTGTCACGCACCGTTATTTTATGGGTTTTTTTGAGTAGAAAAGCGGCGATTTTTTTGGAGAGAGAATACTGGAAGGGTGAAAAACCGTGTCCCAGAAGTATCGTTTTTTTGCGTAGGAGAAGGGCAATAGCTAGGAGCGCTAGATAATAATAGAGACTTTTTTGGGACGTATGATCTTGGAAGAGGCTGCCGCCGCCGAAAATAATGGTGTCGCTTTTTAAGATTAAGAAGACTGTAAGTATTTTGTGGTTGCTTTGGTGGTGATGGCAGGTTGCATTTGGGGCGTATTCTTTTATGAGGGAAACGCTTTGACGTTCTAGGCAATCGTCGCCGGGATTTCCTGCGCCGTAATAGCCAATGAGTGTGATGACTTTAGAGGTCAAAGGTTCCGTCAAAAACGTGGGTGGCGGGGCCAGTCATAATGATGTGATTGGTGTTGGCGTCCCAGTTGATTTCTAAGGGTCCTCCAGGAAGATGTATGGTTGCTTGGCGCTCTAGTTTGTCGGTAAGAACCCCTGCGACGAGGACTGCGCAAGCACCTGTTCCACAAGCGAGGGTTTTTCCTGCACCTCGTTCCCATACGATCATGCGTGCTTCATGTTTGTTGATGATTTTGACAAATTCGGTGTTGATGCGTTCTGGGAAAAGGGGGTGGTGTTCAAATTTTGGGCCCAGAGTATCAAGATCAATTTTCTTAAGATCGTCTACAAAAATCACGGCATGAGGATTTCCCATATTGACGCCGGTCATGATGAAATTGTTGTGGTGAGCTGTGATGGGCATGTTGATGACGGGGGTATCTTTGGGGCTTCCTAGCATGGGAAGTTTGTTTCTTTTTAGTTCGGGAATTCCCATATTTATTTTTACGAGGCCATTTTCTAAAATGCTGGGTTCTTTGATGCCCGCCAAAGTCTCGACTTGAAAAGTGGGGGTGGAAATCAGGTTGTTTTGATAAACGTATTGCGCAAAACAGCGGAGTCCATTGCCGCACATTTCCGGTTCGCTACCATCACTATTGATAATGCGCATTTTGAAATGGGCTTTGTCAGAAGGTAGGATAAGTATGAGGCCGTCTGCCCCAATTCCTGTGTGTCGGTCGCAAAGTTGGATTGCGAGATCTGTGTAGTATGCCGTGTCTAGCAAGTTGGTTAGGGCATTAATGACAACAAAATCATTGCCTAGTCCGTGCATTTTTGTGAAGGTTATTTTCTGTGCCATTAGGCTAATTTCATCCTAAAATTTTTGCGCCGAGGGATTGGAGCTTTTCGGGTAGATTGTCGTAGCCTCTTCGGAGGTGTTTGAGGCCGTGTACAGTTGTGATGCCTTCTGCAGCTAGTCCGGCGAGTATGAGTGCGGCGCCGGCTCTGAGATCGGTGATTTTGACTTCGGCTCCTGATAGCATGGGGACGCCGGTGACGAGTGCACTTCTGTTGTTGAGCTTGATTTTTGCACCCATACGCATGAGTTCGTCTGCATGCATAAAACGATTTTCAAAAATAGATTCTGTAATAATGCTGGTGCCTTTTGCTAGGGTCATGAGTGACATCATTTGGGCTTGCATATCTGTTGGAAATCCTGGAAAAGGGAGCGTTTCGATATCGACGGCAGTAGGCTGGCCTTGATAAAAAACACGGACTCTATCGGGAAAAATTTCGAGGCCAAGACCGCACTCTTTGAGTTTTTGGAGAAGGGGTTCGTTGTGTTCAGGTATGGCATCGAAGACGGTGACGTCTCCTTTTGTGATGGCGCCAGCGATGAGGAGTGTTCCGGCTTCGATTCTATCTGGGATGACGCGATGGTGGGTTCCTGTAAGTGTTTTAGTGCCGTTGATGGTGATGGTGCTGGTGCCAAGTCCTGTGATGGATGCTCCTGCTGCGATGAGAAAGTGACCGAGGTCGGTGATTTCTGGTTCTTGAGCGACGTTTTCAATAATGGTTTGTCCTTGGGCAAGGGTTGCGGCCATCATGATGTTTTCGGTGGCGCCTACAGACGGGAAGTCCATGTAAAATCGGGTGCCGATGAGTTGTTTGCATTGTAATTCGACGAATCCGTGTTCGATACTGACTTTGGCGCCGAGGGCTTTGAAGCCTTTGAGGTGTAGGTCGATGGGGCGAGAGCCGATACTACATCCACCTGGAAGAGGCACTTTTGCGAAGCCAGTTTTGGCAAGTAAGGGGCCCGCTACAAAAAAGGAGGCGCGCATGGCGGTGACTAAATCGTAAGGAGCGATATGGCGTACTTTTTTGGTGTTGGTAATTTTGATTTGATTGTTTGGGCCGTACTCTGCACGTACATTGAGGGCATTGAGCATTTTGATCATGGTGTTGATGTCGTGTAGGTCGGGGACGTTACTTAGGAGGCATTCGCCGTCCATCAAAATAGTGGCAGCAAGTAAGGGGAGTGCGGCATTTTTGGCGCCTGAAGCTTTTACGGTCCCGATTAGAATATGTCCGCCTTCTAGGCTTAGTCTTGGCATTGATTTAGGATTTCCTGTACTTGTTGTTGAAGCGTAGTAAGATCGCCGATATTTTCAAAGTGATAGGTGCAGTGTTCGAGGGCTGCGTTGATATTTTGTCCGCTACTGTTGCCAGAATTTTCTCGTTCGTCTTGTATTTTGAACGTTTCAAAGTCAACATGATCTGTTCCGTGGGCTCTTTGTTGTATGCGTTGATAGCGCAGTTCGATGGGGGCGTCGATTCCAATCAGAATGACATTTTTATTTTTGAGATAATTGACTTCCTCTACGTTTCTGATACTGTCAAAAACAATTTTGTTTCCAATTGCTTTTTCGTTACTTTGAATGGCCAAAAATGCAGCGCCTTTTTCTTGTTTGAGTGTGTTTGCGGTACTTACCAAGTTATCTCTGGTGAGATCGAGGCCTTTTCTATTGGCTTCGTCACGGACAATATTGGAGAGAGAAAAACAGGTGAAACCGTGTTCTAGGAGGTAGGTGCAGACGGCTGATTTTCCTGCGCCATTTTTGCCGACGAGGCCTAGCTTGATGGTCATTGAAAGCTCTCCTTGTATTTTTTGAACTGGTTCGGGCATTTTAACGGAATTTATAGGGCATGTCACCCTTGATTGACATATGGGGATGAATTAGATAATTTTAGCCCTTATAATGAATATTACAGTTCAAAAATTTGGTGGCACATCGGTTGGAACGCCTGAGCGGATTAAGGCGGTTGCTGATCGTGTGAGTGAGTTGAAGAAAACAACGCCGCATATTGTGGTGGTGGTGTCTGCAATGGGCGATACGACGGATGAGCTTATTGCACTTTCGCATCGTATTTCTGAGACGCCAAATCCACGTGAATATGATGCGTTGATTTCAACCGGCGAAAATATTTCTGCTGCGCTTTTGGCGATGGCGTTACAAAATCTTGGGGTTTTAGCGATTTCTTTGACGGGTCCTCAAGCAGGGGTTGCGACGAGTGGGCATTATGGTCGTTCTAAAATTGTGGATGTGGATACAAAACGTATTTTACATGAACTAAGTTTGGGTAATGTGGTGGTTGTTACGGGATTTCAGGGGATTAATGATGCGTTGGATGTGACGACGATTGGACGTGGCGGATCGGATACGTCTGCTGTGGTTTTGGCGGCGGCATTGGGGGCTGGTGTGTGTGAAATTTTTACGGATGTGGATGGCGTGTATACGACCGATCCGCGCAAAGTGAAATCTGCGTCTAAATTATCTGAAATTTCTTATGAAGAGATGTTGGAATTGGCGTCGTTGGGTGCGAAAGTGTTGCATCCGCGTGCGGTTGAATGTGCAAAAGAAAATGGGATTGTGATTCATGTGCGATCTTCGTTTGATCGGGTTGAGGGTACGTTGGTTAAGGAGGCTGCAGCTATGGAAGTAAATCGTCCTGTTACAGGGGTGACAATGAATGAAGATGAGGCTCAAATTTCTATTTTAAATATTCCGGATAGTCCGGGAGTTGCAGGACAGATTTTTTCTGAATTGGCAGACGCTGCTGTGAATGTGGATATGATTATCCAGACGGTTCAGGAAAATGGATTTAATAAAATTAGTTTTACGGTGAGCGTGGATGATTTACAGCAAGCTAAGACAGTGACCTCTAACGTTGGCGCACGTTTAAAAGCGAGTGGTGTGCAATTTGATGATGCGATTGCCAAGATTTCTATTGTGGGTGTTGGCATGATGTCTAAGCCGGGGGTTGCTGCCAAATTTTTCAAAACATTGGGGGATAATGGGATTAATATTCGGATGATTTCAACGTCAGAAATTAAAGTATCTTGTGTGATTGACAAGGCAGATGGCCCAAGGGCTTTGGAATTATTACACGCCGTTTTTGAACTGGATCGACTTTAGGCTATGATCGAATTCTTGTATCTTCTTGGGGCTGCGGGTGTAGGGTTAATGCCATTTTGCAAACTGCTGCCTTGGCTTTGGTCACAGGGGCGTCAGGTGTCTTCTAAGTTGGATCATGCGTCAGATACGTTGTATTGTTCGCCACGCATGTTGGTTTTTGTTTTGAGTCATGCGCTTGATTTTTTGAAAGGCTTTGGTGTTTTGTATTTTGGATTTTATTTCTTTGGGGAATCTTATTGGGTTTTAGCGGGCCTGATCGCGATGCTTATGTTGCATGTGTGGTCCCCTTTTTTGGAGCGACCAGGGAAGTATAATTTGACGTTTTTAATCTGGGGCGTTTATTCAGTTCTATTTCCTATTTTATTTTTGGTGGGCCCGATTTTGTTTGGGGTATTGGCGTTGGGGCTCAATTCTTTTTTGCTAGCAACGATGAGTCATGTGGTCTTGATGTTTTTTGTGTTGTGGTACTTTGAGTTGCCGTTATTATCTTTGCCGATTAATTTTTTTATATTTTTACTCACTTTGATGACATTATCTGAATATTTGTTTCGGCATTTTGAATCGACGCCTTATAATTTGTTGCGAAGCTATCGGTTAAGAAATAGGGGCTTGTAGTCTGTATTCAAATCGGTAGTCTCGGTATTGAATAGGAATATGGGGTTTGGCAACACTTAGCCAAAAATAAGATTTGGGTATAAATAAACTCAGAAAATTATCAATAGTCGCTTCTATTTTGTAGCAGGGTATAGAAGTGGTTCCCAGGGTCAGTGTGGTTTTTTCGACCACTTTGCAGCTGATGGGATACGTTTCTTGATATGGTTTTAGTAGAGTGAATGTGTAGGTGTAATTTTCTGAAAGCGGCATTTCTTGAAAAAGGTAAAGAAGGGCTTGAATGGGATAACTTTTAGCAGCTATTCTGACTGTACTTGTTTTCGATGTGCGCTGTTTTATTTCAGTGTAGGTTTCGTCGGAGTAGTTGTTTTGTTGATGTGAAATTTTCCACGAAAAATAGGCTTTGTCGGGATCATTTCGTGTTTCTTGGTTAATGCTAATTAGATTATTTTTTGAAGAGAGAATGCAGGTGTTTGTCTCTTCAAGATGATCTCCTGTGACATGGGTGTTTATTTTAGTCGTGTCGTGTGTTTTTGTGATAGTAAATATGACGCTGTGTTGTGGTTTGTTGTTATCAAAAGCTGTATATGTGAGGGTTGCCGCTGGTGTTATTAAAGGGCTTATTAGGAGAGTCAGAAGGGTTGTGACTGTGGTTCTCATGGGGTACAGAGTACAGTAGAAGTTATCCATGGACTAGGATCGACGCGAGTGCCTTGTACGCTCATGCCCCAGTGTACATGTGGACCTGTGGAAATGCCTGTGGAACCCATAAGACCAATTTTTTCGCCAATTTTTACGGTTTGATTTTGGGTGACAAGAATGGTGTTGAGGTGATTATAGATACTTAGAATTCCCCAGCCATGATCGATGATGATGGTGTTGCCATGGCTTTGAAGTGCTTCTGCGAAAACGACTTTCCCAGTATTGGCGGCCATGACGGGACAATTTATTTTATTTGCAATGTCGATTCCGGCATGTCGTTGGGTTTCTTTTTGCTGATTGTAAATACGATAAGCGCCAAATTCTGCGCTTATTTTTCCGGACGCAGGTTTTCTGAAACTTCCTGAAAAATAAAGTTTGGGCGTGAGAATAGTAAAGGTTTTTTCTATTAGCTTGCCTTCATTGCTGAGTTGATCTTCTTTTTCAAAGAGTGCTTTTTTTGTACCAATAAGTGTGATGTGGCTATGAGGAAATTTTCCATCTAGTACAGTAATCGGGATGTCAATTTTTTCAGGAAGAGATGTCTGTGTTTGTGTGATCACGCTGAGGGTGTATGTGCCCGGAGTCAAAAATCGGGAGATGCCGATGTAGCCATCGAATTGGTCATGTTGGGCATCTTTTGGGAATAGAGTGAGATTTTTTTGGTCAAATTGGATGATGCAGGTTTGTAATGGCTTACGATTTTTAAGGTGTATTTTGATGGTGCTACCGGGTTTTACGTTTGTGCTAGATAAAGAAATGATAGGTTCTGCCACGAGACTTACAAAGTTTATACAGACAAGAAAAAGAACTAGTCTTATAACGGGCATGACTATTTTTTTCGTGAAAATCGATCTGACATGGGGAGTTTAAATTGTAGCGTTTTATATGTGTACGGATGTGTAAATGAAAGTTGGTAAGATTGTAGTAATTGGCCTGTGCCTTGTTTTGTTTTGCCATAGACTGGATCGCCAATAAGGGGGTGGCCTTTGTGGGTCATGTGTACACGTATTTGATGTGTGCGTCCAGTTACGGGTTGGACATCGAGGAGCGTTTTTGTGCCGAAGCGTTTGAGAACCTGTATATGCGAAATGGCCTCACGACGCTTGGGATCTGTTTTGGAAATAACGTGAGATCGTCTTTTGCTGGGGTGACGGGAAATGGGGAGATCAATTGTGAATTCATCATCTGCTGGACTTCCGTGAACCATGGCGTAGTAATTTTTTTTAATGACTTTGTCTTGAAATTGTTTTTTGAGTGCTTCGTGGGTTTCGTTATCTTTTGCGATTAGGATTAACCCCTCGGAGTCTTTGTCTAGTCGGTGAACAATACCAGGCCTGTCTACACCGCTTAATGTAGAGAGGGTGGTGGTGTAGGCGAGTAGCTGTGTGGTGAGAGATTCTGAGGTGCAGTGCTTGGACTGCGTGGGATGTGTTAGGACGCCTGCAGGTTTATTGAGAACGAGTAGGTGTGTGTCTTCGTACAAAATATCTAGGAGGCTATTGGGGGGGCTGGGCAGGTAGGTCATTTTTTTTAGAGGCCTTTAATGTATCTATAACCAAGCAAAGAATTCCTAAATTAATAAAAAGGTCTGCAAGGTTGAAAACAGGAATAATATGTATATCGATAAAATCTACCACGTATCCTCTCACGATACGATCTATTAAGTTTCCGACTGCTCCTGAGGCAATGATACTAAGGCCAATATAGCCGATGCGATTTTTGACCAGTTGATGCCGATATATCCAGCCCATGAGTAACACCGTAAAGCTGATGCCAATTAAAAAGCCTTGAAAATTTTGCAGGATTCCGTACGCTGCACCAAAGTTGTGGACTTTAATAAAAGACACGCCTGGGAGTATAGAAACTTCTGTGTAAAAGGTGAGGTTGCGTTGAGCAATAAATTTAAAGAGCTGGTCCAAAAAGATGAGGGATCCGATGAGGATTTTATGATGGCGGATGGTCATGAGTTAGCGGGGGATAAGGTGAAGTAGGGTGGTGGGTAAATTGTTTTGGCAAAGATACGCGAGTCCCACGATGACGAGTAGGATACCTACCATAAAACCAATGCCCCTTAGAATACCAATAAAGAAATTGATGATGAGAACGCGTCCGGGATGCGCAACAAACATGGCCAATTCATCAAAATTGGATTCTTTGAAAATGCTGGTGAGCAAATGAACGCTGTGGTTGAATTCTTCGACAACAGAGATTTTTTTGTTAGGGATTGAATGTCCTTCGGATATCTGACGATCTTGTCTTGCTTTAACGGCATCTTCGTTTAGGACGTGTCTTTTTCGGGAGAGATTTTCGATGGCTTCGGAGAGGGAGTGTGCGTTTTCAGGGGGATTCATTCGGGGCTCTCCCAATTTTGAAGGCTTGTGATACCAGGCAGTTGTTTGCCTTCTAAGAATTCTAGAGTAGCACCGCCGCCGGTCGAAATATAGCTCATTTGATCGGTTACGTTTGCTTTGGCAATCGCTGTTGCGGAATCACCGCCGCCTATGAGGGTGAAAGCGTCACTTTTTGCGAGCATTTGGGCTACTTCTAAGGTGCCATTTGCGAAATTATCCATTTCAAAAACGCCGAGGGGGCCGTTCCATACGATGGTTTTAGCGGTTTTTATTTCGGTTTGTATGGCGGCTATGGTTTTGGGGCCGACGTCTACACCCATTTGGTCATTTGGAATATTTTCTGTGTCTACGGTTTGTTGTGGGGATGCGTTGTCGAATGTAGCGACTACTATATGGTCTAATGGCAGGATGAGTTTTGTGGTGCTTTTTTTTGCATTTTCTAGGAATGTTTTTGCATCTTCTAGTAGATCTGCTTCGTAAAGTGATTTTCCAATTTCATAGCCTTGCGCTTTGAGCAATGTGAAGCTCATGCCGCCGCCGATAATCAAGGTGTCGACGCGTCCTAAAATATTTTGTAGAACACCAAATTTACTAGAGATTTTTGCGCCACCGATGATGATGACTAGGGGGCGTTCTGGTGCGTTGAGTACTTGGGTAAGAACACTGAGTTCTTTTTCAACTAAGAATCCAGCGATAGCAGGTAGATAGTTGGGGATGCCACTGGTGGAGGCGTCTGCGCGATGAGAAACACCAAAGGCATCGTTAATAAATAAGTCTCCCAGTTGGGCGAGTTTTTTTGCGAAGTCTGAGTTGTTGTCGGTTTCTTCAAGATGAAAACGTGTGTTTTCTAGCAAGATAATTTCACCATTTTTTAGATGCAATATGGCTGCTTCTACTTCGGGGCCTATGCAATCATCACTTTTTAAGACACGCTGATTTAGTAACGTGCTGAGATGGCGTGCAATAGGAGTGAGTCTAAGGGCCTCTTGAACAGTTCCTTTTGGACGACCTAGGTGGCTGAGGAGAATAATTTTAGCCTGGTGTTTAATGAGATATGTAATTGTTTCCAGTGCAGCGCGAATACGGGTGTCGTCTGTGATTGCGGCCCCGTTCATAGGGACGTTAAAATCAACACGGACGATCACCCGTTTTCCCGCTAGTTCTGCGCTGGGGATGTCATGGAGTGTTTTCTTGCGTTGCACCGTTGCGATGGGTGTCATTATTTGGTGATATGACTGATGAGGTCTACGACGCGATTTGAATATCCAATTTCGTTGTCATACCAAGAAATAATTTTGACCATGTTTCCAATAACCATAGTAGATAATCCGTCGATAATGGACGAGTGTGGATTACCGATAATGTCACAGGAAACGATGGGGTCTTCTGTATAGGCAAGAATGCCTTTCATGGGGCCTTCAGCCGCTGCTTTAAGCGCTTGGTTTATTTGTTCTTTAGTGACAGATTGACTCAATTCGCAAACCAAATCTACGACAGATCCGTCTGGTGTTGGCACGCGCATGGACATGCCATCAAGTTTCCCTTTTAATTCGGGGATAACGAGTGACACTGCTTTGGCTGCACCTGTAGAGGTTGGAATGATAGAGAGTGCGGCTGCACGTGCACGGCGCAAATCACTGTGAGGAAGATCTAAAATGCTTTGGTCGTTGGTGTAGGCGTGGATAGTATTCATGAAGCCTTTGACGATGCCAAAATTGTCTTGCAATACTTTGGCGATGGGGGCTAGGCAATTTGTTGTGCAGCTGGCGTTGGAGTAGGCGTTGATATTGCTTGCGATATTGTGTTGGTTGACACCCAAAACGATAGTGGTGATGTCGTCTTTTGCGGGAACCGTAAGAATGACTTTTTTTGCACCGGCTGTGATATGGTCAAGATATCCGCCGCGGTCACTTGTGGCTGCTGTAAAGATACCGGTTGATTCGATTGCAACATCGACGTTGTATTTTACCCACGGTAAATTTTTTGGTTCTCTGATGGCCGAAATTTGAATGGTTTTGCCATTGACGATGAGGCAGCTATCACCGGCTTCGACGGTGCCGTTAAAACGTCCATGTACTGAATCGTATTTGAGGAGGTGCGCAAGTGTTTTGGGGTCGGTTAAATCGTTGATTGCAACGACGTCGATATTAGGTGTGTTTTGAATGATTTTAAAGACGTTCCGCCCGATGCGACCGAAGCCATTAATTGCCACTTTTATTGCCATGTTGAGAATCCTCCGTCCAGTGAAAAATATGTCCTCTTTTTTACTATACTTTTATGTCCTTGTAAATCTGAACTGGCCAGTTCGTTGTTATTTTTGATATTCTGAAAAGCAATATGATCAAATCTTTTTTAAATCGTTGGAAAGCTTATAAAGAGTCACTTCGTACACGCAATAGTTTTGCGCATGGTATTGTCGATTTAACAGAGACGTTATTGGTGGCGCTTGCTATGGCGCTAGTGATTAAGACGTATATTATTCAAACCTCTCTTATTCCAAGTGGGTCTATGATTCCTACGATGCAGATTGGGGATCGTTTGTTTGTGAATAAATTTATTTATCGTTTTGCCTTACCTAAGCGCGGTGAAATTGTGGTGTTTCGTTCGGTTAAAGAGGGAGATAATAAAGATTTTGTAAAGCGTTGTATTGGGCTTCCTGGAGACGAGATAGAGATTCGAGATGGTCTGGTGTTTGCCAATGGGGTACATGTGACATTCCCGGGTGTAAATGTGCAGCGGGATTATAGTCAGTTTGGTCCCGTTCGTGTGCCGGAGGGTGAATATTTTATGATGGGAGATAATCGGGCTAATTCGTCGGATTCGCGTTACTGGGGATTTGTGCCTGAAGACCATTTGTTGGGCAAGGCTTTATTTGTTTTTTGGCCGTTTTCGAGGATGCAAGTTTTACGATGATGACATTGACCTTGAATGGTCAATTTAAAATGTTTGATTTTGAAGCGCCGGTGTCAGTTGAAATGCTGTTGGTTCAGCTGTCTGTAAATGGGCGGCATGTGGTGATAGAAAAGGGTGGGGTTATCTACAAGTGTCCTTTTGAAGGTGTTATGCTTTCTGATGGGGACGTTTTAGAAATTGTACATTTTGTTGGGGGAGGTTTATCTCAACATTATTTAGGAGAAAAGGTATGAAGATGGTAACGCGTTTGTTGGTATGTATTGGATTTATTTTATTTCCGATGTCGATTATTTTTTCTTCCGCAAAAGTATTGCCTGCGGGTGTTTGGCGTTTTTCTGGCGAACAGATGAACACGGTTTTTGAGAAGTATGCGATACAAGATTATTCGGGAGCAACGGGACTCGGTAATTTTAGGTTTGTGCCTTTAAAAGAATTTACTTTGGATCATACTGCGGCAAATGCTCATGTTGAATTGGGATATATTCCCCATGATGTTGCGATTATGAAAAGTTATACCGTTTCCGACTTTACGATGTCTGCGATGTATGGCATCAGTGATACGTGGATGGTGAGTCTGTCTGTGCCTTATGTGGAAAATATGAGAACCAATACGCAAGCGTTTGTAAATGCGATTACAGCTGTAGATACGAGCGATTCTAATATTCCGCCATTGGTTTCGAAAGGTAAAGGTATTGGTGATATTACGGTCGGGACAAAATGGGCCATGATGCCAGATCTAGCATTTTTTGGATTTTGTCGGGGCGATTTTTTGAAAGTGGGGAAAGACTATTCTGAGATCAAACAAGATTATGACGGATACTCTGAAGAAGCGACGGGTGCCAAGGAAGACGTCCTAATTTTGGGAATGAATTATGATTGGAATTTAGGGTTTAATACGCTGCAGCTTTCGGGGGTTACGGTGTTGGCGACAGAGGGATTGGATCGTAGTTTTTTGGATGGCAAAGTGATGTCCGTCAAAAAAGGCCCCACCTATGTTATTTCTGGAGATATGACGACGGCATTGTCTGAACAAGTAAGTTTGGATACGGGTGCTAAAGTTCTGTATGGGCTTAAGGACCAATTTAAAGACTCTGTGACGGGGAAATGGTTGTATGTGGAGCATAGTGATGCGTTTGCGGGAGAGGTGACTCTAGGCGTGCATTATAAGCCATGGATATTTACTGATTTTTCATTGTCTTGTACAGCGCGTTTGTTTAACCAGATTACGGGAGATGGCGTTAACGAATTTCCTGGTCGCGCGGAGATAGCTCCTGCATATCGTTTGGGTGTGGTTGTTTATTATAAATAGACTTTAACGAGTGGGCAGGTAGACGGTGACTTGGGTGCCTTTGTCTTGTTCGGATGTGATTTTAATTGTGCCGTTGTGTTCGAAAATGGTGCGTTGAACAATAGCCAATCCTAGGCCACTGTTTTCGTATTTGGTGCTAAAGAAAGGATCAAATAGTTTGCTCATATTTTCTTTGGGTATGCCGCATCCTGTATCCGTAATATAAATTTTAATGCCGGATGTTTCTTTGCCGAGTAAGTTGGTGAAATTTTCTACCATTGTTTCGATGTGGAGTTTTCCACCGGTGGGCATGGATTGGATGGCATTTAACAAAATATTCAAGATGGCTTGGCTGATGCTATTGGGGTCCATGGAAATTTCAGGTGTTTTCTCAAGATTTTTAGTCAGATGGATATCTTTGTTTTTGCACTCTGTTTTTGCTGCGAGCAAGATGTCATTAATGATATCGGTTACAATGCCGGATGTTTTATCGGCATTAATTTTACTGCCGTATCTGAGCATCGTATTTGTGACTTTCGTGAGTCTCATAATATTGCTTTTAATGATGTAGGCATATTGGCTCATGGCGGTTTTATCGTCCAGATTATCGACGATGAGTTCGGAGCTTGAGAGCATCATGCCCATTGGATTGCGGATTTCATGTGCAATCCCACGCGTGAGGCCAGAAAAGGCTGTTTGTTGGGCTAGTTTTTCGGCAGTTTCTCGACTTTTTTG
>SICP01000003.1 GCA_009691415.1 Candidatus Margulisiibacteriota bacterium | reverse complement strand
GTAAACCAAAAAAAACAGTCCCTCACCCTCTTTAACCGAAAAAACTCTATCTGAACGAGTCTTTATTCCCGCCAAAGCAGTCTCTAGCCCATCCAGATTCTCAGAAAAATAAAGCATGCCGTCCATAATGTCTAACTTGACTTGAGGTAATTCTTGGAAAACAGCATTTAATGCATCTACATCCAAAGAACCTATTTTCAACAAACTCCAATCAACTTGATCAGCTAGTGGGGGATTAAGTTCAACTTTCGCCTTGTGAATCACTCTTAAACTTTCAATAGGCACAGGTGTTTTTTTAATGGTTCCATCCGAACGTTTGATGCTATACGATTTTGTACCATTGGGATTGTTTATAACTGTTTGTACAGTACCCTCCCGAGCCTTCCCTGAAAATCTACTTTTATAAGTTACCTTATCTCCTAGATTTACCCCCCCCGAAACAGCAATAATTTTTAACAGTAATTTTTTAACCATCTCTATCTCCTTGGAAAATATTTGTACTGAATAATCGACAAAAACCACATGGAATTGCACCCATGATTTCTATTGATTACCCAAATTTAAATAAATACAAACTTCTTGAATAATTTATGAAGACCCTGTATCTAGAGCACAACATACTTAAGTTTATAAAATTAAAAAGTGGGAATATACAAAATAACCATTTTCCCACTATAATGGAGATACAGCTAAATAGGAGGATTTAAAATGAGCCAAATCTTAAGACCTGACACAAAGGGCAGAATCTCACTCGGAAAATATGCACAAGGCATCAGCAGCTTTCATCTCATTATAGATCTTCAAAATCGCATAATTCTAGAACCCCACGTAGAAATACCTGCCAAAGAAAAATGGCTATTTGATAACAAAAAAGCTCTAAAATCTCTCCAAAAAGGCATTCAGCAAGCAGATCGAGAATCTTTAAAATCTCGAGGAAGCTTCGCTGCTTTTTCCGAAGCCCCCCTAGACTAATGCATTTCAAACTCCTATTCACAAAGGAAGCCGACACCCAGTTAACTGCACTGGAGAACAACACCTCTCAGAAAAAAAGACTCCAAGCCGTCCAAAAAACACTGGCTCTCATGGAAACCAATCTTCGACACCCTTCGCTTAACACCCACAAATTCCATTCCATCCAAGGCCCAAAAGACGAACAACTATTCGAATCCTACGCAGAAAACAAAACCCCCGCCGCATTCCTAATCTTTTGGTACTACGGCCCAGAAAAAAACATGATGACCATTCTTACCATCACACAACATCCATAAAGCAAGAAATTTATACCCCTATCTTCCAAACACCTTTATCCAAAAAAGCTTCTATCGTCTGCCGATGTGCCTTATTAATCAGGTTTGAATGGGAAAACTTATTCAATTTTGCATACTCAGACAGAGAAATAATTTTCTTATCTTCTAGATAAGCCAGTCGCTTATGATAACTATTCGTCAGCGCCTTACCGACAATTTCTTCCATAATCCCCGTTGCTTCATTACGATCAAATTCCCTAAACGCGTCGTAATAATTTTTCCGGTCTACGAACTTAATATTAATCGGCACAAACCCCTCACGAATTAACAAATAATTATTAATCACGCGCCCAATGCGCCCATTTCCATCTACAAAAGGATGCGTATATTCAAACGCAAGATGCAGCTTCGAAATGCGGTTAATAATATTTTCATGACTGGCCGCGTGATAATCCGCCAACGCCCTTTCTAGCCGCACAACCACTTCTTTTGGAGGAGGCGCAATATGATTACCAACACGCACATATTCGTTCTCTTGCCTAAATCTCCCAGAGATATCATCCCGAATATTCGAAATCAATAACTTATGAAGCATCAAAATCACATCCAGCGTCAGTTCTTGTTCTTTCGCTTTCTTATCGATATAACTCACAACCCGAGCCAAATTCTTCGCTTCAAAAATTTCCCGCTCATTAATATAACGATCCAAATCAATCTGAAGAAGGATTTTCTCCGTTTCTTCAAGCGTAAGCGTACTATTTTCTATCGCATTGGAGTTATAAACCTGCTCAGCAACCTCACTTTCAGCAATAAGTTGAAGAAGAGACTCTTTACCAGTACACACCTGATAATACCGCTGTCGCAGCATACTTATTTTATTGAAAAAACTATTTATGTTACTCATTTAGTAAGAGCATAGCATATTTTTCACGATTTTATATGCCATAATCGTGAAAACAATAAAAAAAACTTCATTTTTCACGACTATAGGGTAAACTACCCACTCATATGAAACTCTACCAACTCAACATCGAAGTCCGAGACACCTCCCCAACCATTTGGAGACGCATCTGCGTTGATGCCAACACCACCCTGGCCAAACTCCATACGATTTTGCAAATCACCATGGGCTTTCATGACCGCGAACAATACCAATACATCTCCAAAAACCTAGAAACCAAACTTGCTACACTCTACGGCGACCCCAAAACCCACTGGCGCACTAGCGATCGTAACGCCCAAAAAACCATGCTCTTCAAAGTTCTCAAAAGCAAACAAGACACCATTCTGTACGAATACGGCAGAGGCGAAAGCTGGGAACATCGTCTGACACTAGAAAAAATCACTTCCCCGCAAGAAGGCGTTCATTATCCCGTTTGCATTGAAGGACAAAACACCGTCCCACCAGACGAACTCCACACAACCCCACAAAACCAAACCCCCTTTGACATCGACGCCATCAACCAGCTCCTATTAACTATTAAAAGTCCTAAGAAATTTCATTGACAACCCCACACTCTAACCCGTTTAATACACCTATCACATGAAACTATCAGCCATTAAACGTGAAACGTTAATCATCGGCACCCTCATCACACTCTTTCTCGCCAGCATTCTCATGTCCGTCTTCCAACAAGTCCATTTCAAAAATCTCCTCACCGAAGACAGCACTATCCTAAACGGCACAAGCGGTATCGGACTCATCCAAATCTACGGCCCCATCAGCGTCTCCAACACCAGCACTGTCTTTGGCGGCGGTGGCGGATCTGACAACTGGGTCGAACAAATCAAAACACTTAAAGAAGACAAACGCGTCAAAGCCATTGTCCTTCGTATCAACAGCCCCGGCGGAACCGTGGGTGCATCTCAAGAAATCTATCAAGAGCTCATCAAACTCAAACGCGAAACCAAGACCCCCATTATCGTTTCTATTGCAGACGTCGGCGCTTCTGGTGGATTTTGGGTTGCCATGGCAGGCGATACGATTTTTGCAAACCCAGGTAGCATGGTCGGCAATATCGGCGTCATTATGAACAGCATGAACTTTAGCGAACTCGCCCATAAACTAGGCCTTGAAATGACTACGTATAAAAGTGTGACTTTCAAAGACACAGGATCTGGTTGGAGAAAGCCCACCGCAGAAGAAAACCGACTCCTCCAAGACCTCGTCAAAAATGTTCATGAGCAATTTGTCACTGTTGTACAAACATCTCGCAAACTCACACCAGAAAAAGCACGCGCGTTAGCAGACGGACGCATCTACACCGG
Organism: Candidatus Margulisiibacteriota bacterium; assembly: GCA_009691415.1. Classification (GTDB taxonomy): domain Bacteria; phylum Margulisbacteria; class Marinamargulisbacteria; order SXXA01; family SICP01; genus SICP01. The sequence continues at coordinate 85,867 of SICP01000003.1, read as the reverse complement.
TGAACAAGCCCAAAAAGCAGGCCTCATCGATCAACTCGGAACCTACGAAGACGCACTCGCATTTGCACAAAAAAAAGCAGGACTAAAAGGCAAGCCTAACCTCATTTCTAAAAACAAAAACAACATACAAGAGCTCCTTAATCTCTGGAAATCAGAAGCCAGCAGCTATTTTAAAAGTATCGCTTTTGGTCAATTCGACCTCCTCCATTAACCATGTTTAATCTCCTCTACCACTACATTACAGCACCCAAAAAAACTCTCTCCTATCACAACGCCATCAACCCCGCCTCAGCCACGTTACTCGCACTCTCTCTTGTCAGTATTAGCTACGTAATCCACACCGACGCTTCTCTATTTATTCTGTCCACACTCTTATCGTTTATAGGACTCACGCTCCTCTTGAGCATCACCAGTCTTGCATGGGATTTCACAGCACAACTTCTCCACTGCCAAGCCAAAAGCCTCACGCTATTCAAATGGCTCGGGCTCTCACTCCTGCCCACCTTACTCGCAGCACCCCTCTACTTGCTGACGCCCACCAAACACCCCTACGGTCTTATATCACTTTTAGCCAGCCTGTTACCCATAACAACCGCTTGCTTACAAATCATTACGATTCAAACACTCTATGAAACCACACTAAAAAAAGCGCTCGCGATTTTTTTTATCCCGTTTCTTCTTGTACCCATCAGTCTTATTTTGGTCGTTTTTCTTTTAGGCTTTGTCCTGTAAATGCGCATTGGCATTGGGTATGATGTTCACAAACTCGTTGAAAATCGCCCCCTAGTTTTAGGCGGCTTCACAATTCCTCATACCAAAGGACTACTCGGACATAGTGACGCAGACGTTCTCACCCACGCCATCATCGAAGCCATTTTAGGGGCGCTCAATCTTGGAAACATCGGCACCTTTTTCCCCGACACAGATCCTACCTACAAAAATATCTCTAGCCTCAACCTACTAACTAAAATTCTACCGTTATTAAAAGAACATGCCTTGAGAATCGGCAACATCGACACCACCATCATCGCACAAAATCCAAAACTCAATCCGTACATAAACGACATCAAAAAAAGCCTGCTCACTATTCTAAATATTCCTGAAAACGACCTCTCCATTAAAGCCACCACCAGCGAACATCTTGGATTTATTGGACGTGAAGAAGGAATCGCGGTACATGCCATCATCCTACTCAAACCCCTCTAAACCACTTCTAATCACCAGTCCACAAAACAGCAAAATTAAACAAATTTATGCACTGCAAACGCAACGAAAAACACGCGACAAAGAAAAACGTTTTGTCCTAGAAAACCCCAAACGAATTCTAGATCAAATAGCACAAAATCCAGACCAAATAGACTACGTGCTCTACGATCACACAAACCCCATTCCCAATCTCCCAAAAACCATTACAGCCTACGAAGCACTGCCAGAACTACTCAATAAACTCAGCTATCTCAACGCCAATAGCGGCTGGTTCGCAGTACTTAAACAATCAGAACCAACACTAGAAAACAGTATTAAAAACCTACGATACGGATTCGTACTTGATCACATTGCTACACCCTCCAATCTAGGCGCCATCATCAGAACCGCAGCAGCCTTTTCCATTGATGCCATTTTCCTTACGCCAGGATGCACAGACCCCTATCACCCAGATGCTATACGCGCAATGGCTGGCACACACTTCGCCGTACCCATAATCACCCTCACGACCCAAACGTATGAACAACTGGCTCACTACCCTCTCATACTATTAGATGCCCACGCCAAAACACACTTTCACAAAGATAACTTGCCCGAAACAGGATTGTTCGTATTTGGGTCAGAGGGACAAGGTATTCAAACCAAATTTCTCCAAAATGCAAAAAACAGTCTCTCCCTACATATTAACCTCAACAAAAAAGTTGAATCACTCAACGTAGCCGCAACCGCAGCTATCATCGCCCACACACTGTCTACTCTTTGAAAAAAAACAGTTTTATATTAGTCTTGTACATAGATTAACCGGAGGAAATATCCTATATGCATATCCCTATTAGCGGGCAAAAACCGATCCAGCCGCAAAAAAACGAACCTGAGAATATTGTGAGAGGCCCCGAAAGTTCTATTCAAGGGGCAATGGACGCCATGAAAGACGCCATGAAACTCTTCGATAATGAAGCTCAAGGTGTTTCAAAAAGTCAGATAAAAGGATCCAAAGTAGAACAACATGTTCCAGACGCTAAATCAGACGTCACAAAAGGCACTCTTTTTGCAGAAGCCATCGTGGCCTTAGAAAAAAGTGAAGATGTAGATTTAAAAAAGAAAGAGAAAAAAAAACACTGGGAAACCCAACTCGATAAGCTAGCAGAATTGGAAGGCGCACTTGATGCCAATGAAGTCCCGAAAGAGGATCAAGGCATTATCCAACAATTCTTTGATAACATGTCCAAAATCAGAACACTAAGACGTAGACTGAAGCAAGTAAAAGAAGAAAAAGAAGCCTTAAAACGTATTATAGAAGCCGAAAAAAGAAATCGAGACAGTCAAAAAAGGAATCCAGGTTGAGCCCATCCCCTTTTGAACAAAAAATACAAAAAAAAGTCGCGAAGGGGAAAACGAAACAACTCCTCCCTATCATCAAGCAATTCAATAGCATCGCTCACATCTTCATCCGATCACTCACCCAAAAACTAGAACGAGAAGAAGCCCAACTCAGCAAAATTAAAGTCATGGTCAGTGGCATCAAAATCCCAGAAAGCACCCGCAACTACACCATCAACATACAAACCATGGACATGAATAAAACCACCATCAAAAAAAAGGGAGACAGTGGTTATAACCAAGTCATGGAATGGGAAAAAAATCTCAAGAAACAAAACAGAGGCATGATTCTTTAACCCCTATTTACCCACACAAAATCGAGAAAAAATACCATCTAATACTTCTTCCGTCACATCATCCCCAGTGACTTCTCCCAACTTTAAAATAGCCCCCTTCAAATCAATCGAAAGCGCATCATCCACAGCACCCAATGCATACTGAGCCAATAAATGCTTGAGCTGATCCCTCACCAATCGAAGCGCAGCCACCTGGCGCACATTACACATTAACGACACGTCTAATCTCTCCAAACGCTCTACAAAATCATGCCGAAGCGCCTCTTTTAGCGCCTCCAAACCATGCTGTTTCTTTGCCGACATTGCTACGATTCTCGTATTTTTTTTAAACTCTAAATTCGACAAATCCACCCGCTGACGCTTATCCGATTTATTCGCAATCACATAAAGCCGAGCCTTTCGTTTTATCTGTTCCAAGATCCTATAATCATCGGGTTGCAACGGTACTGATCCGTCCACAACCCAAAGAACAACATCACTAGATCGAATCAACGCCCGAATACGACGCATCCCCAAAAGCTCGATCACATCCGTAGTTTCGGATCGTACACCCGCAGTATCCACAAAAGAAAACATCACGCCCCCCAACAAAATTTGAGCATCAATAAAATCTCGTGTCGTCCCCGGAATAGATGTCACAATAGACCGTGATTCCCCTAGAAGCGCATTTAATAAAGACGACTTCCCCACATTAGGACGCCCCACAATCACACACTGCACCCCGCCCTGAATCCATTTTCCAAAATCCTGGACCCGCAACAAGTGAGAAAGATCTGAAACATTTTTTTCAATAGCCTCTATCATGGCAACACGGTCTACGGCCTCCACTTCATCAGGGAAATCAATAGAGCCTTCGATCTGCTCCATATAACGCATCAGACCCGCTCGAAGCAACGATATCCGCTTAAATAAACTGCCACGCAAATGTGCCAAAGAAACACGTTGGGCATACACACTTTTAGAATGAATGAGCTCGATCACAGACTCAGCTTGTGTCAAATCCATCTTGCCATTTACAACCGCACGTTTTGTAAACTCACCCGGATCCGCCAACCGAATACCCAACCCCAACAACACAGACAACACCGATTGCATCACCTGAGGACTTGCATGCAACTGAAGCTCCAAAACATCTTCCCCCGTATAAGAGTGAGGCCCTTGAAAATAAACAACACACCCCTCATCCAAAACCACCCCGGATTCGGGGACAATCACGCGGTCATAATAGACATAACGAGGTTGCCACGTTTTTCTTGCAGGGAAAAGTTGTCCGCGAATCGACATCACATCAGGCCCAGAAACCCGAATAATTCCAACGCCCCCTATACCAGGAGGAGTTGCAATAGCCGCAATCGTATCAAACAAAGCTAAAAATAAACCCTAAGACTTTTTGGCCAAAATAACATGCCTCTTCGCACCATCACCAGAACTTAATGAATCAATTTCTTTATTTCCCTCAAACAAGACATGAACCATGCGTCTCTCTGCAGAATTCATAGGGTCTAAGGTAATTGACTCACCCGAGTCCACCACTTTTTTTGCCGCTTCCATCACTTTTGACCGCAACGAATTACGGCGACGTCTTCTATATCCGCCGGCATCCAAAATAATTTTAAACGACTGATTAAATTGCTTAAAAACAAACGCACGCATCAACGTTTGTATTGCTTCTAGATGAAATCCATCTCGCCCAATCAAGCGTCCCAAATCTTCTGTAGCGGCAAGATCAATAAAAATTTTATCCCCCGATTGACGATATAATTTAACCTGAACATCATACCCACACAATTCCATAATCTCTTGCAACTTCTCCATACAATAGGGTTCAATCGCTGGATCAATATCAATAGTCAAGACCGCTGATTCCTCCGCCTCTCGTACAGGCTTAGTATCTAACGACTTAGATTCAACCTGAGCAGATTTACAAAGTCCCTTTAAAAAACCGAAAAACCCTCTACGCTCACTCATGCCTCCGTCTCCTTTATAACAACAAAATTCTTAGAACTTCCCAATGGATTAACCACCAAATACTGCTGCAAAGTAGAAATCAACTGTGAGGCAGCCCAATACAACAGAACCCCCGCAGGCATTTTTAAACACACTACAAACATGACAACAGGCATCACCGTCATCAATGCCTTTTGACTTTGCTCCATAACCATCATTTTTTGAGAAAGATACGTTGAAACTGCAATCAAAATAGGCAATAAATACATTTTATCGGGCAAGGTTAAGTCAGATAACCAAAACGTAAAAAGACCATGATTGATCCCAGGCGCCAAAACCAAAGCCAGAAAAGCAGGACTTTTAACCGTATAAAATACAGCGAAAAAGAAGGGTAATTGCACCAATGCTGGCAAACAGCCACCGAGGGGATTAGCATTATGCTCCTTCCAAAGCTTCTTCATCTCTTCATGTAATTTCTCTGGCTTACCCTTGTATTTTTCCTGAAGTTTTTTCATCTCTGGCTGAATCTTTTGGGTCACTTTCATAGACTCAAATTGTTTTTTTGTAAGCGGGTAAAACAAAAGTTTGATAACTAGTGTTAAAAGTAAAATAGCCACCCCATAATTAGGAAAAATATGGGTATATGAAAATGTCAAAAATGGAATCATGACCTGATCTGTTAAATAACTAATGGGTCCCATAAATTTCTCCTACCTGTGCTTGTGATTGATCATCTCTTGAATAAGGATGACACTTTAAAATACGCTTAACGCCCAATAATAGTCCTCGTGTACATCCTAACTCTTCAATTTTCATAGCCGTATAAGTAGAACATGTAGGATAAAAACGACACTTAGACGGGAATAAAACCGAAATAGAGTGTTGGTAAACCCAAATAATACCGATCAAAAAACTACGCAAATCACGCCATCCTTACCAAAGAAAGATCCCTAAATAAACGAAATAATTGGCGAGAAGCCTCTTCATACGTTACAGAAAGCAATCCTGATTTTGCCACTAAAATAATATCCATGTTTTCTTTTAACTGGGGCTTTATCTGCCTGAGTATCTCTTTCATTCGACGTTTACACCGATTACGCACAACCGCATTCCCAACTTTTTTACTCGCTATAAAAGCCGAGCACCCTTCTTCTTTAAAAGCCTTTCCAGCGTAAGCTCTAACAAGAGGATTATCTCGACGTTTACAATGTGTAAACGTGTACTGAAAATGTGCTTTTTTAGAAATCCGTGTGCGTTGAGGAAGGGAAAATAACACAAAAGTTTAAGGTTATACGGCTAGACGATGACGCCCTTTACGACGACGTGCGTTCAAAACCCGACGTCCCCCTACAGTTGACATACGAACAAGAAAGCCATGTGTACGGCTACGTTTACGGTTATTAGGTTGAAATGTCCTTTTCATAGAATTGAGTCCTTTTTGTATAAAAAAATTTATGTACCAAGATGAATAGAGTCCCCCATTATAAAGTCTCATGAAATTTGGGGCAAGCCTCCTTTGAATAAGCCAGAGATATGATATCCTGTTAGGAAGTATCTTCTTAAAGGAGCCTCAAGAATTATGGATTTCACAATTGTTTTAGGATTAATTATGGCGGCATGCGTGGTGATAGGCACCATAGGCATAAAAGCGGCCACCACTATTTTTATCAGTCACGAAGCCTTCACCATTGTTATTGGAGGGTTAACCGCCGCAACATTCGTACAATTCCCGTGGAAACAAATCAAAGAACTCATTCCAAAAATACGCATTTTATTTTTCTCTAAAAAACGAGACCACAGAAAAGATATTATTCTCCTGCTCAAACTTTCTAGAAAAATGCACACCGGAGGCCGTCTCACACTTGAAAAAGATATTGACGCCATTCCAGATGCATTTATGAAACATGCCATGCAAATGATCATGGACAAAGTACCCCCAGCACAACTCAAACTCATGCTCAAAGAAATGATTGAACACTCAGAAAGCCGCCACGAACAAGGCATCTATTATTTCGAACAATTGGCCAAATATGCCCCCGGATTCGCACTTGTCGGAACATTAATCGGTCTCGTTAAACTTCTTTCTAGCTTAAGTGACCCAAAATCAATTGGCCCCAATATGGCAACCGCACTTGTTTCCACATTCTACGGCGTAGGTCTCTCCAACCTAGTCTTTCTCCCACTTGCAGGTCGACTACGCGTTGCGAGCTATGAAGAACGCATCCACAAAGAAGTGCTAATCGAAGGCCTAACCGCACTCGCAAACAACGAACTTCCCTACAATATTAGAGAAAAAATCTATATGATTATTACTGAAAAAGACCGCGTCTACCTCAAAAAACAAGAAGGACTATAAGGATATAACTCTATGGGAAAAATGCACACCGAAATAGAGAATTTTTACATTTCCTACTCGGACATGATCACACTCCTTCTGATCTTTTTCGTTTGGCTCTTTTCGATGGCTACCCTCGATGCCAATAAATTTGCAGAATCAGCCAGCGCAGTCCAAGATGAAATGACAAAATCTCCAACTTCAAAACTACAAGAAATTGAAAATCAGCAAGAAAAACTCAAAGAAATGAACGAAACCATTAAAGGCTTTATAGAACAATCCAATCTCAAAGACCAAATTTCCCTAAAATTCGACAAAGGCCAACTTGAACTCAACCTCGGAGAATCTGTTTTATTTGAACCCGGCCAAGCAACCCTAAAACCACAAGCTACTGGCATTATGCGAAAAATTTCAGGCCTCCTTAAAAAGAATGACAGCATCATTCAGATAGAAGGCCACACCGATAACGTCCCCATCAACACGTCCGCCTTTCCTTCAAACTGGGAACTCTCCGCAGCCAGAGCAGCCGTCGTTGCCCGAACATTCGAACGTGACAACGTCCCCTCCCCACGCATGACCGTCATTGGAAAAGGAGAACATCATCCACTAGTTCCAAACAACTCTGCTTTAAACCGCGCAAAAAATCGTCGCGTGTCCATTCTTCTGAAAGTAGACAGTGAAAAGATCTTAAAAAAGAAGTAAAGCCCTTCAAAACCAAGTTTTAAAATGATAAGATAGTTTTTTCGGGCGGTTAGCTCAGTTGGTAGAGCACATGCCTTACAAGCCTGGGGTCACAGGTTCGAGCCCTGTACCGCCCACCAGTCATCCTATAAGATCACCCTATGAGATCAGTAGACAAGTCCATTGTTATTTCACAACTCACCGCCTCCGGTGCCACAAAAAATGGCTTTCTAAATAGAACCCTAGCCTCTACAACTCATTTTCATACATTCACGATAGAAGACGAAACAACCCTTTTTTCCCTCATTTGGCATTATCACAAAGCCACACAACTCCTGACTCCTGGCACCTGGATTGGTGGCAAGGTCTATACCGTCGGCGATGTTGCTAAGTACATGCTAGACCATCAAATCACATTCCAAGCACTGGCATCTGGCAGCCTACCAGGAACATATACACCAAACTGGTTCGAAAGCTGCGTAAATATCTACGAAAACTTTAACGAAGCAACTTTCAATGCCCTCGTCGTTCAGCTCCCTAATAATACCGAAAGAAAAGACTGTCCCAACGGCACATTCCGCATCATAGATGGCACACACAGAACTTTAGTTTTATCCTATCTGCTTTTACAAAAAAAACGCGCCTTCAAACCCATTTCTTGCATCCTCGCCATCACAAAATGACCACATTTTTTATTGCCGGCACTGACACCAACGTCGGAAAAAGCCTAATCACCGGACTTCTAGCCAACTATATTCAGCAACAAGGCCACTCCGTCACCACCCAAAAATGGGTACAAACTGGCGCGACAACCTATGAAGACCTCCTCTATCACGATACATGGTTTACGCCACCCAAAGAGACTTATCAAACACGCTGCCCGTACTTATTTCCGCATCCAGCCTCCCCTCATCTTGCGGCAAAAAAAGCCGATATTATTATTAAAAAAGAAACCCTCCTGAGCCCCATCCATACATCCTACGACTACACATTAATCGAAGGCAGCGGAGGCGTCATGGTGCCTTACTCAGACTCACTCACCTGCATCGACATACTTCAAGAAGCCCAACTCCCCGTACTCATTATAAGCAGCCAAAAACTGGGCACGATCAACCATACGCTGCTAACAATAGAGGCCCTTCAAACAAGAGGCATTCCGATTGCAGGCGTTATCTTCAACCACACGGTTCCATCAGAAGATCCTTTAAGAGAAAAAGACCATGTCGAAATCATACAGAAAATAACCGGAATTTCTGTCCTGGGTACACTGCCTTATCTCACAGATAAAACAGACAGAATCAGCATTCAAGCCGCGTTCCAGCCTATAGGGAAAGCCTTAATTAAGTTGGTTTAATCCGTACTAAAGGCTAAAATATCCAAATGAAAAAAATTATAGTCACACTCAGCATCCTAATCATTTTGATAGTGACAGGCTACAAAGTAATTTCACACAATAAACAGACCTCCTTAAATATCATATCTGTAAAAAAAGGGAGTATTGTACAAGCCGTCTATGGTCTAGGAACCGTAACAGCGAGACGTAGCTACACACTCAAAGCAGGCGTCGTAGATAGCGTAACCAAACTTTATGTCACCGAAGGACAAGCTGTAAAAAAAGGGCAAGCCCTACTTAAAACCGAAACCGAATTCCAAGCCCCCTTCTCAGGAACAATAACTTCCCTCCCCTACAAACTGGGGGAGGTTATTTTTCCACAAAACCCAATTCTAACCCTTACAGATTTATCAGACATGTACATCGTTGTTTCTCTAGAACAAGAAGCCGCACTCCTTGTTAGAAAAGGACAAAAGGTTATTGTCAGCTTTGAAACAATCAGAAATGTGCGATTTACCGGACATGTTTCCACCCTGCTTTCTAATGAGAATCAGTTTCTAGTACGGGTAGAAGGCCTTAAATTTCCACCCAATATTTTGCCAGGCATGACAGGAGATGTCGCCATTGAAATCTCAAAAAAAAATCAGGCATTACTTATACCCATCAGAGCCATCACAAACGGCCATCAAGTCACTTTAAAAAATCATCAGACACAGCAAATAACACTAGGTATCGTTGACGGAGAAATCGCAGAAATTCTATCAGGATTGCACGAAGGCGACAGCCTTATTTTGCCGGAAAAATAAATGATCTTTCTTGCGTTTCGACAACTGGTTTCACGCAAGCGACAAACATTATTAACATTAGCAGGCATTATTTTAGGCACGATAGCCTTCATAGTCATCTCTGGAATCATGCTAGGATTTCGAGAATTTTTTATTGATCAATTAGTAAATAATGACGCACAAGTCCACATTACATCTAAAGAAACCATCATAGACACCCCCGCACTCTCCACATTTTTCTTCCCAAAAATAGAACACGTGTTTTGGAATACACCCCCAAGCACACGCAAAGACCATGCCAGAATTATCTATCCTGCAGGGTGGTACAAACGTCTTGATAACGACCCCAGAATCGCAGCCTACTCACCACAGCTCAAAACACAAATCATCCTAACCCATTACGGCAAAGCTATTTCTGGACAACTCATAGGCGTTGTTCCCAGTAGACAGCAACACGTCACAACCATCAGAAACTACGTCCATGGCGGAAAATTTACCGACATTGGAGCAGGTAGTAATCGTATTATTCTTGGCCAAGAATTATTAGAAAAATTAGGGGCCCATGTTACAGAAAGAATTTGGATCTCCAACGGTCGCAGCGCACCCATTCCCTTTAAAATAGTAGGATCTTTCCAAACAGGCGTGAGTGCACTCGATGCCAACACCGTCTTTGGATCACTATCTGATGCACAACATCTGAATCAAACGCCAGGCTACGTCAATGAAATAGCTGTTCGTTTAAAACACATCGATCAAGCCAAACAAGTCTCTGAAGACTGGCAAAAATTCGGGGATGAAAAAGTGCAAAGCTGGGATCAAGCCAACGCCAGTTTCTTCAACATTTTTAAAATTCAAGATGCTATACGATACATGATGATCACCTGTATTTTAATGGTCGCAGGATTCGGGATTTACAATATTCTTAACATGGTCGTAACACAAAAAAGAAAAGAAATAGCCATCCTAAGATCTATCGGCTTTGAGGCAAAAGACATTATTTTCTTATTCTTTATTCAGGGTGTTGTGCTCGGAATTTTAGGTGGACTCATTGGTGTATTAGTAGGCTATGGACTCTGTCTATATCTCTCCCAAGTTCCGTTTGGAGGCGGTCCCCTTGGAAAAGGAACCGGAACATTAACGGTATCATTTCAACCCGCTATTTATATTAGAGCATTTACCCTCTCATTTATTGCATCCATCATCGCCAGCGTCCTCCCTGCGCGCGCAGCGGGATACATGACCCCCATCGACATTATCAGATCAGAAAGCTAACCATGAGTATCCTACTAGAAAATGTGAATAAATTTTTCAACACACCGCCCACACAAGTCCTAACTGATATTACATGCGACATTAAGTTAGGTGAATTCGTGTCTTTAGTCGGCCGTTCTGGATCAGGAAAAAGCACCTTACTCTACATCATGAGCAGCCTCGACACAGCAACATCGGGAAGCATAAAAATAGCTGGCGACGAAATAAGTACATTCTCCCAAAAAAAACTCCATCAATTTCGCAATGAACACATGGGGTTTGTTTTTCAATTTCATTATCTACTGCCAGAACTCACTGCCGAAGAAAATATTCTCATGCCTGCAAGAAAGAAAGGCCTTCACCACAAAAAAAGAGACTACGCCCACCACCTCCTAGAAGAATTCCAAATCAAACATAAATTTGACCGACTCCCCAAACAACTCTCAGGAGGAGAACAACAACGCGTCTCCATCGCAAGAGCCCTCATCATGGAACCCTCCTATCTATTTACGGACGAGCCAACCGGAAATCTAGATTCTGCAAACGGAGAAATCGTGATGACCATTTTCAAAAAACTCAATCTTGAAAAAAAAACCACCATCGTCATGGTCACTCACGACCCAGATTTTGCCAACATTGCCACACGACAAATTTACTTATCTGATGGAAAAATTACTTAACTATAATAGCTGATCAATCTTTAAAAGGAATAAACCCTTCAAGAGAAAGATAGTGAATAACACCCCTTAATAAATAGTTATTAACCAAACTAATCCCATATTTTCTTGGAGAATTAGGTAGAGAATAAATCATTTTTTGGTTTTTCAGCTTATTTATTATACGAGTAACCTGGCTTGAATTTTTTTTGCCCAAAATTTTATTAAAATCTCCAGCCTTAAACTCTCCCAATTCAATACCTACCTTGAGAAGGCTTCGTTCTTCTTCAGTTATCACCTCTTTTTCTAGCGAAAATTTAAGCGCAGGAAACAATATTTTTTCAGTTAAATATTTATGATCTAATAATTTTTCAATTTTATTCATTTCAATTAATAAATTACTCAAAACATAGTGACACCATTCTTCAATACCGAAAGATAACCCTGAATCCGCCTTTGCTAAAAATTCATAATATTTATTCCTATCATTACAAAATACAGCCGTTGGATTTAATATATTTCCAACCATAAAACCCTGACTTACCAACATAGAATAAGTAAGCAATCTAACAACACCTCCATTTCCATTCCGAAAGGGATGAATCCAAACAAATCTATGATGAGCCAAGGCGGTTACTAACAAGTTATATTTTATTTCTTTAGGCGTCCCAATAAAATCAAAAAATTCTTCCATATAACTAGAAATTGTTTCCGGTCTAGGCGGCTGATGATTAGAATTTGATATTTTCACCTCTTCACTACGATAAATACCTGGCGTCCGATCCCCATCTCGCTTAAGACCACTAACAACCAATCTATGCAATTCAGAAATAAATGCACGATCTATCTTTGTGCCCTTTTGAATGTAATCATCTGCAAATTTTAACGCAGCCTGAATATTCTCTAACTCTTCCATTTGTTCATTTGAACTTTTTTTGCCTTCTATAGTCTTTTCAATAAGCTCCGATAACGTTGTATTATTACCTTCAATTCTAACCGACTCTAAACTTTCTAAAAGTTGGAATATTTCTTTTATTTGAGAAAATATTAATGGATAAACATGCGTATCCTGAATACGCTTATATCGAAGTTTTTCTAGCTCTAGGATAATGCTAGTTAAAGGGGAATCAAAGCTTGGCTGAGGTAACTCTAATAAGAAATGATGAAAAGATGAATTCATAGAAACTATTTAAACTTATTTTACAAACGTGGCAACAATATTTTACATAAAAATCAAATTCAAGCTCAAAATATCAAGAAAATTACTATTACATATCAACACATGATAAAAAAAATATTTCACATTTCCGCATACAAATGTCTACGAAATTCAGAAGTTTTCGAAAAAAATGACACCAACCCTTTATGATCTCCAGCATCAATCAACTGACGAATTTCGGCCAGCTCTTTTTCTACATGATCTATTAACGGGATTAAATTTTTACTATTCATAACTGACACATCCGCACCCCAATCTGGGGAAGATCCTGAAACGCGTGACGTATCCCGAAACCCTGGCCCCATGCCATTTCGAATATCTTCTTCAGAAAACTGCTTGGCCGCAGACACCAATAGTGAAGACAAAATATAGGGAAGATGCGACACCGCTGCCATCACTTCATCATGCGACTGGGCAGATACAACCACTACCCGAAACTTCAGTTGCTCCAAAAAAGCTTTAAACGAGGCCATTCCTGGGGTCTCAACAACAAAGTAGACAAGGTCTCTTAAAAGCGCCACATCCGCATTACAAACCCCTACCTGGTCACTTCCGCCCATCGGATGCCCTGGAATAAACACATGGCCTTCAGATAACCCCGAAACAGGAAAAGCTTTAACGCTGCCAACATCTGTAATCAAAAGTGGCTGATCTTTGAAATATCGAGAAACCGCTTTAATAGTCGATGCCAAAATAGACAGAGGCGTACAGACTATGATCAAATCTGGCTCCTCATGACAATCCAACAACGTCTCATAACCTGCATCCACCCAGCCCTTCGATAAGGCAAATTTATACGCGAATGCATCAGGATCAATTGCGAAAACATGACACTCCGAACATTGTTCTCGGATGAGTGCCGCGTAGGATCCCCCAATTAACCCAAGTCCAACAATACCAACAGACTTAATCATCGGAAACATCCGGCCGCAATGCCACTGATTTGTTCAAATAAATAGGCACCAGCTCATCCATAGATTTCAACGTGTTTACATGAACTAAAATCCGAATACACATCGGCAAACTTCCTGGGACTGGAATCTCCGTCATACACAACAAAGGCACCTTGGTGAGCCCCATTTCTCGGGCGGCTTTGGCAGGAAACTCTGCATTCAAATCGGGCGTAACAGAGAAAAAAATAGAGGCTATATCTTCTATCAAAATGGCATTATCTTGAATCATTTTTACAAGCAAGCATTCTGTTTCAGTTAAAATCATGCCGGCACTATTAATATCCACTGTTGTCGCGCCTCTAATCCCTCTCAAAAACATACCCAAGCTCCCTCGTTAATGCACTAATAAATAAATCTTTGGAATACTGTTGCCCTGATACCAATCTAAGAGATGTCGCCAATTGAGAAATATCATCCGGGAAAAAACTCTGATTCAAGTTTAAACCTACGCCTATAATAACATAATCTGGCCTCTCTGATCCGCTACCTATCCCCGTTTCCAACAAAATCCCACACACTTTTTTTCCGGATACCAACAAATCATTAGGACGCTTGATCGTCACCGAAAGTCCCGTTAATTGATAAATCACTTGCCCCACTAAAAAAGCACTTCGATATACATACTGAGCCGTACGTCCATGCGAAAAAAATGTAGGCCTTAATAAAAGAGAATAATAAAGACCTTCCGGCCCATCCGAATACCACGATCGTCCATGACTACCTCGACCCTTTACCTGACATTCTGAAACCAAACAAACCGGCAAACCTACCCCTGATTGGTAGAGTCGTTTAGCCTCATCATTCGTTGAAGTTAACTCAGGATAAAAAGCATAAAGCATCTAGAAATCCTGCATCATAAAAAGGAATATGCCCCACGCCTTCTAGAATCACCAACCGATCCAAATACTCTCCTTGCATTAACGGCCACAATTCCACATAGGGCGCTATTTTGTCGTCTGTCCCATGCACTACACACCATGGGATTTCTGCTGGCATCTGATCTGGAGACCACTCGACCGATGCTAAATAATCCAATCCACTTTCAAGAATAGACAAGGACACTTTATTTTGACTCTTCTCTCTAAATAAATCCCACGTGTCTTCGGAAGAAAAACACGCCCGGTAAAAAGAACGCAAAAATGCAGCAGGTTGTTTTTTCAAAACCCCTCGTATTTCTTCTAGATCAACGGGATCATAAAGCGGTCTAACCCCAACTAAAATAAGCTGAGAAATCAAATTTATAGACATCTGCGAAAATTCTGTCGCTAAAAAAGCCCCTATCGAAAATCCCATCACGGTCACCGACGTGATCCCACGTTGATGTAAAAATGGCTCGATCTGAGAAAGTATCGACCTAGGGTTTTCCACCACTGGTAAAACAATCAGATTAAACGGCAAGTCCAAATGTAAAATAACCTGCTCATCCAAAGCCCATCCCGGGAAAAAAAGTAGCGTTTTATCATACCCTCGATCAAGCAAGTACATCCGCAACCTCCTTTAATAAATCAGACGTATGCCATGCTGTCACAGAAAATCGAAGCCGAGACGCATCTGCCTCAACAGTAGGAGGACGTACACAAGGCACCCAATACCCTTTAGATTTTAGCCGTTCAGACAACGCTACTGCATCCTGCGTCGCTCCTACCAGAACAGGCACAATATGCGTCTCTCCCAACACCTGAAAGCCCAATAAGCGCAACCTGTTTCGAAATCCACGCGCCGCATCAAGAACAGCCTCGCCTCCATAAAAACAAGCCAAAGCCAAACGATTCCACTCCGCGACAACCGGTGGGAAAGCAGTCGAGTAAATAAACGAGCGCGCAGTCTGAATTAAATATGTTTTTATAAGTTCAGAACACGCCACATACGCCCCACTTCCCCCCAACGCCTTACCAAAAGTACCTACCAAAATATCCGCCGGAAACTTTCGTACATCCAACACACCTACCGCATGAGATTCATCCAAAAATAAAGACGCATTAAATTTTTTCTTGAGCATATCTACTTCATCAATAGGCACAATATCACCATCCATACTAAACACTGTTTCCGTTACAATCCAAGCCTGTTTATACTGCGCCCTATATTTCGAAAGCAGCGCCTCCAAATGGCCCATATCCTGATGTCGAAACCGAAAAAAACGTGCTCCGGATTGCAAAATCCCATCCAGCAAACTCGCATGGCTCAACCGGTCTACAAATACCACATCCCCAGGCCCCAGCAACGCTGCCAAAATACCAATATTAGCCTGATACCCAGAGTTAAAAACCAACGCCGACTCGGTGCCACGCCAACGCGCCACATCTGTTTCCAACGCATGGAAAACATCATGATCCCCACTCAAAAGACGAGATCCCGTAGATCCCATGCCATGAATCTTCAAAAAATCGGCAGCCCCCTGAATCAATTCAGGATGTTGAGACAGCCCTAAATAATCATTGGATGCAAAATCCCAATACCATTTCTCCTCAATCAAAACGCGCCCTTTTTCACGCCGAGAAATAGGCGTCAAAGTGCGAAGCGTATGAGCAGAACGTCTCTGTTCTAAAAAATCCTCATACACACGCACGTCGAAACTTAGTGAATGATGTTGCGAAGAAAGGCAGGAACGTCTAGATCAAATCCATCCAAACCATCATCATCTTGTGACTTTGCTGGCATCGTAGTAATCGGCGTACTTTCTTCTACATGGCGTGTCGTTTCTGTATGTGTGTGTACAGAAGTATAGACCGCTTCCATAGGCTTAAATCCTTCAGAATTGATTGACGACACAACGGTTACTTCATCCTCAACAATAGTCACATTCTCAGAAATAGTGACTTCTTCATGCTGTAGTTTAGCAGCTGCAACATGGTGTAGAGCCTGTGGCTGAGAAGACCGATTAAATCCTGTCGAAATAACGGTGATCATAATCTCATCACCCAATTTCTCATCAATTACAGATCCAAACAGAATATTGGCTTCAGGATCTACCGCAGAATAAATAACATCAGCTGCATCATGAACTTCATGCAAAGTTAAGCTAGGTCCACCTGTAATGTTCAAAATAACACCGGTTGCTCCCGTAATAGTTTCTTCCAAAAGTGGAGAGGAGATGGCTTCCTGAGCAGCTAAAACAGCACGATTTTCGCCACTAGCACGTCCCACGCCCATCATCGCAGAACCAGACTCTTTCATAACCGTCCGTACGTCCGCAAAGTCCAAGTTAATAAGTCCAGGAATAGTGATCAAATCAGCAATACCCTGCACACCATGACGCAATACATCATCGGCAATACGAAACGCATCCAGCATAGAAGTCATACGCTCAACAATTTGCAATAATTTATCATTAGGAATAACAATCAAAGCGTCCACTTGATCCCGTAAACGGTTCAACCCCTCTTCACCTTGACGGCCACGAACAGGTCCCTCAAAACGGAAAGGACGTGTCACGATACCAATAGTAAGTGCGCCCAAATCTTTGGCGATTTTAGCAACAACAGGAGACGCGCCGGTACCAGTTCCACCACCCATGCCCGCAGTGATAAAGACCATGTCCGCACCTTCAAGTGCCATTTCAATATCTTCTTTACTTTCACGCGCCGCTTGTTCTCCGATAGCAGGAATAGCACCGCCACCAAGACCCTTCGTAAGCTTCGCACCAATCTGCAATTTATTATCTGCAAGCGACACATTAAGTGCCTGAATATCGGTATTTATAACAATAAATTCAACGCCCTTAACCCCAGCTGCGATCATACGATTTACCGCATTATTACCGCCGCCACCTACTCCAACGACTTTAATATTGGCAAATTGTCTCAAATTTTCCGTGGTCAATGATGTCTCCTTAGCTTTCTGATTCAAAATAAACAATGCGATTAATCCCCCAAAACAATTGACGAGAGTATAACATAAAGTGGTTAAGAAAAAACAGGCGGAATCCGCAAGATACTGTCAAGAATTTGGACGAAGACCGCCGTCTATCAGGTTATATTTGGAGATTTAAACAAGAACCCCCATGTTAAAATTTGGCAAACCTGGCCCAACGCCTGAGCTGCTTAGCGTAGAGAGTAGCATTAAACATTTTTTCACGTCTTCCTTTTGTTTTTCTGGTATCTCCCCCATTTTGCTTAATTTAGCTATTAAGCTATCTTTATAATCTTTCATCCTCTCCCGACAGGCATCACTGTTCAAGCTCCATGTTAATAATTTGATAGAAAATGGAGACGGGGCAGAATCACCCTCTCCTAAGATTAGATCAGATAGAGCATTACAATAGGGATCAACGTCCCCCTCCGGTATTTTTTTGATTGGAAAATAAGTTTTTGTAAAAAAACTACCCCTAGTCAGGTTAAAAAATATGTTTTCTGCATACTCTCGGATTCTTTGATTTGAAGAAGAGAGGAACTTCACCAATCCGATGGCTAACCCTTTGCTCTGTAACAAGAGAATTCTGTTGTCGCTCACGCACGAAATATTGGCCAAAGTCTTTAGTGCGTCTTCTTGGATGTCTGTGTCCTTAGATCCCAGAAACACCCTCAACTGATCAACTAACCCTTTGCTCTGTAACAAGAGAATTCTGTTGTCGCTCACGCACGAAATATTGGCCAAAGTCTTTAGTGCGTCTTCTTGGATATTTGAGTTGGCAGAGCCCAGGAACCTCACCAACTGATCAATGAAGTCTTTCCTCTGGAACAAGGGCATTTTGTTATCGGCCTTACACGAAAGATTGGAGAATAAGCGTACTGAGTATTCTTGGATCTTTGAATTCTTAGATTTTAAGAAGCTCACCAACTGATCTACGAACTCTACTCTCTGGAGCAAGAGCATTCTGTTCTCGCTCGCCGCCGAAAGATTGGCCAAAGTCATTAGTGAGTTTCCTGGGATCTCTGTGGCCTTAGATCCCAGCAACACCATCAACTGATCAACTAACCCTTTGCTCTGGAACAAGGGAATTCTGTTGCCGCGCACGCACGAAAGATTGACCAAAATCACTAGTGAGTATTTTGGGATATCTGAATTGTCAGATTTTAAGAACATCACCAACTGATCGACTAACCCGTTAATCTGGAACAAGGGATCTTGGTTACCAGAATGCGTAGAAATATTGGCCAATATAAGCAATGAGTGTTTTTGGATATCTGAATTGTCAGATTTTAAGAACATCACCAACTGATCTACGAACCCTACTCTCTGGAACAAGGACATTTTGTTGTCGGGCTTCCCCGAAAGAGAGCCCAAAGACATTAATAAGGAAATTTGGCTCTCTTTGTTTTCAGAATGAAGGCCTTCCATTAAACAATCTACTTCATCCCTATCCAATGTATTTTTTCCCGAAATAGCGCTTGCTGGTATTGGTGCACTTATTACTTTATGAATCATTTATTTCTCTCCCTACCAAGTCCCTATATTTTCGGATAGTAAAACATCATTAACAAGCCATGAGGTCTACGATTTTTGTGCCAATTCAAACAGTTTGGCCAGGCAGAAAAAGCATGTAGGGTATTTTGGTAAAAAAAATACGATAGGCCTAGTTCAATGTCAACACTTAGGATTTGAAAAAGTCTTAAAAATCAGGCAAAACTGAAATGAAGTGATCTGTCCAGAACAGCGTAGCTGCCGATCTGCGTACTGAACCCGGCCATTGGGAAGCCGATACTGCTGTTTCCAGGCAAAGTAAGGCCACCATTGCTATCGTCATTGAACGTACCCCCCGCTTGGTCAAAATCCGGCTCATACCTTCCAAATCTACTCATCATATGGAGCAGGCTCTTATCTCTAGCCTTACCGATATCCCCCCTCAATTTAGAAAATCCATCACCTATGACAACGGCACTGAAAATACCCGTCACCAAGCTGTCAATTATGCCCTCTCTTTTTTCTGCCCACCTTACCATAGCTGGGAAAAGGGCTCTGTCGAACAAGTCATCGGTCTTATTCGGAGAACTTATCCAAAAAAAACTGACTGGGCATTCTTTAAAATTGGCAAAATTTATTTATGAAATAGCTTCCCTAAGCGTCCAAAAAACCCTTTATTATCCCCTTCATGATAGGTAACGGCCTTCGTTTTGAGACCATACAAAACCACGCCAACAGCAGTTGCATACCCAGAATTTTCCAAGATTTGAGAAACTTGTTCTGGCAGCCCTTCTCGAATACCGCCATGTACATGCAATTTTAGATAATCGGACATGCCTTTCAAATAACTGCCTCCACCGCCTAAAACAATGGGATAGCCTTTTTTAAAAATTGCGGGATTTTGCTTTCTCACTAAATAGAAAAGTTCGGAAACGCGCGCCTCTACAATACGACAAATATGCGATCGATTAATATCACTCCGATCCCCTGACAGTGTTCTAATAGGAACAGTCGTGACTGGGTTAACACGCGATAAGATCAAGTCTGCGTAGCCGACTTTTAGCCGTTCTGCCTCAGGAATAGACACCCCTAAGCATTGGGCAATGTCTGCTGTAATCGTTTCGCCACCGAGAGGAACAATCGTCGCTTTCTCAAGTAATTGATTGTGAAATAAACTTACTTTAGTAAATCGTCCGCCAATATCAATTAAGACCACGCCGTCTTGCCGCTCTTTAAACGTTAATAAAACCTGCGCTGTCGCAAGTGCATCATACACAAACCCATTGATACCCAATTGCAATCCTCGAAAGACCTGTGTCAAAGAAGATAAATGATCTTCTTTGCATAACACCACATGACTCCCAATCTCCAAATTAGACCCGATGGCATTTGATAAATTAGGAACCGGCGCACCATCTATTTTGTAAGAAAGTGGAATCGCATGCATCACCGTTTGATCTTGCGCCTTATGAATCGCCCTTGATCTTAAAAGACACTCTTCTTTTTCGGCCTGAGAAATTTTTCCAGCATCTGATTTAGATAAAACAAATCCGGTATGATGCACAAACTGCATCCCTGCTAAAGGAACCGTCGTCATGACACAAGACGCACGCACCCCAACCGCACGTTCTGCCCGATGAATGGCCCGCTCAATAGACCGTTGCAACTCATCTGCATCTTCAATCACACCACGAGAAAGTCCGGCTGAAATCCCCGTACCCACCCCACGCAAATTGAGTGTATTGGAGGCATCGATTTCACACAAAACCGCCGAAATTTTTGCGGACCCAATATCTAATCCCAAAACAAAATTAGGATGGTTAATTTCCATCTTTAATAATCACCTTTGGAGGCATCCGAATATCTAAAACCTGTATTTTTTGCTGCTGATCTACAGAAATCGTCGATAAATAAGCTTGTAACAGTTTAAATTTAACATCCAAGTCATCGAAAGAACCCAGCTTGATACGAATCGTATCATCTTTTAGCAATTCTAATTCTTCAAATACAATCCCGTCTTCTGAAAAAGAAGATTGTTTAAATTCAAGTTGCAAATTATCGCCAGGAAAATATCGCCGCACCGTCGCAACCACTTGCTCTATATTAGAAAGCAAACGAGAATTAACCTGTTTACCCGTAAAAAACTGGGGCGAAACCCCCCTAACAATTAATAATTTTTCCGAATTTTCTAGAGCTGGACTATGCGCGCCATCATTCAAAATAGTCCCATCTTTTGCCACCAAAAGTACTTTGTCAGAAACCAAAAAAGAAACCCACGGCTGCTTCTCTTTGACATGAAGCGTAATGCCATCTTGATAAGTGATTCGTACTTTCAATTTTTCAATTTGAGGAAAGGCCGTAAGAAGATCTGATTTTAAATACGAAAAATAGCGCACCCACACCACATTAGTCCCCATATACGTTTTCGTAAATTTAGAAATTTGGTCTCGAGAAACAAAATTATTACCCTCTATTTGAACTAAAGTAAGTACAAATCGAGGGTTATTTAAAAAAAATGCGCTTGCAACACCAAAAAAAATAACACCCAGAAGAATCGCCAAGCGCCATTTTTTCATAAGGCACTCTGCAAAATAATCTCAACCAATTGATCAAACGAAATACCCGCCTCTTTTGCTTGTGCGGGCAAATCTGACAAATCAGTCATACCAGGAATGCTATTAAGCTCTAAAACAAACGGCCCGCGTTTAGGATGCACGATCATGTCAACACGAGACATGCCACGACATCCCAAGAGCTCATGCACCTGGATAGCAAGCGCCTGACACCGAACTGTCATGTCATCCGATAACTCTGCTGGCAAAATAAATTCCGTCATCCCTTCTGTATATTTCGCTTCATAATCATAAATACGATTTTTAGGACGCAGCTCCAAAATGGGTAAGGCTTTCAAGCCAGAATCCAACTCCAAAACACCCACCGTAATTTCCTGACCCGTTATAAATTCTTCCAAGAGAATCGCCGAAAATAAGTCCAAAAGAGGAGATACCAAACGCGTGAAGTCTTCTGGGAAATCCACCACCGCAACACCTACACTAGACCCCTCACTGACCGGTTTAGCAATCAACGGAAACGTCAGTTTTTCTGGCAATTCGGATTCGGTCACCACCCAAAACGCAGGCGTCGGAATCCCTTCTCGCACCATTAATTGTTTCGAGAAAAATTTATTAATTCCCAGCACAGACGCACCCACGCGTGACCCAGTATACGGAATACCCAACGCCTCTAAATAAGCTTGCATCGCTCCATCTTCGCCATACTGCCCATGCAACACATTAAACGCGACATCAATCCCACAAGCCCCGACATCTTGTCGCGCTACATCAACTAAGACAGCATCATATCCCAATCTCAATAAGGCCGAATAAACATTTTGGCCAGACCGCAACGAGACTGCACGTTCGCGAGAAACCCCACCACATAAGACCCCAATTTTTTTTGATTTCAACTCAGTTAACATGTCAACAACTTAACCTCCGGCTCCAACAAAACACCCTTTATTCGCAACACCTCAGACTGAATTTGAGCTATAAAATCCGCTACCTCTTGATATGTCCCCTCGCCATTATTAACCATAAAGTTAGCATGTTGATCCGAGAGTTGCACGCCTCCATACGTACGGCCTTTATAGCCACACTCTTCTAATATTGTAGCGGCGTAACCCCCCTCGGGATTTTTAAAAATACTCCCAAACGTCTTGGCCCGAAGCGGCTGTTTTGAAACCCGATCTCGCACAATTTCATGCACCCGATCCCGAATTTTATCGGACAAATCATGCTGGCACAAAAACTCTGCCTCGACGACAACCCAAGGTTCTCGATGAAAAATACTACTTCTGTATCCAAACTCCAAAGACGCTGCCGGCAACCATCGATCCCAATCACGAGAAACAACACGCACCCGACTGACAACATCTGAAAAAGAGCGGCCCCAACATCCAAAGTTCATCGCTACCATACCCCCCACAGACGCAGGGACGCCGGCACAAAATTCCAATCCCGAAAGTGCATAGCCTTGGCAAATTGCCATTAACTGACTCACCGAAACAGCTCCCCCAACACGCAAGAGATCTCCGTCACAAACAGGCTGCGAAAAATTTGGAGAAACCTGAACAAAGTCTCTGCTTTGGCATGACGAATCAACCACGGTATTAGATCCTTTTCCCAAAATAAAAAAAGGCCGATCTTGTTTTAAGAAATCTTGAATATCTGCAACCGTTTCAAAAACAGAAACCTTAGAAACAGAACCCTGATTTTGAAAAGAGGTTAGTCGCGCAATAGAAACAGACTCTCGTATTAAAATAATTTATCCCTCGTTTTCAACTGCATCAACAACTCTTTCCCAACAGTATAAATATCGCCCGCACCCATCGTAAACACCACATCCCCCGGCAATAATTTGGGTAAAAGCTCTGGCACCACATCACTTTTTCGTGGCACAAAAAATGCTTTTTTTTGCTCAGACGCCTGCATCTTATCAATAATTAATTTACCCGATAACTCATTAATTTTTTTCTCATTGGCCGAATAAATTTCGGTAATAACCACCAAATCTGCATCCAAAAAAGAAACCGGAAATTCTTCTAGCAAATCCCGCGTCCGACTATACCGATGCGGCTGAAACACACACACCACACGACGTCCTAAACTGGATTTGGCAGCAGCAAGCGTAGCCATAATTTCTGTAGGATGATGACCATAATCATCATAAATTTGAATATCAGCATGTTCACCAATAAACTGAAATCGACGTTTGGCTCCACAAAAAATATTAAGCCCCGTCTTAATTTCTTCCAAAAAGAACCCTTCTCGAAGACCCAAAGCAATAACCGCCAAAGAATTATAAACATTGTGCCGACCAAAAACTTGCAACAACACTTCGCCCTGTACTTTGCCTTCCAATACAACTGTATAACGCACGCCCTGTGGGGTATGAACAATATCTTTTGCCATTAAATCAGAAGACGTATCCAGGCTATAATAGCTCACTTTATCTTCCGGGAAGTTCACAGAAAGCTCCGACAAAACAACATCGTCTTTATTCAAAATTAAATACCCATTTCGATCCAAAACACCCTGCATAAATTGCCTAAACGCCTCTTTTAATTTATCAAAAGATTTGTAGTGCTCCATGTGCTCCGCTTCGATATTGGTCAACACAGCAATAGTCGGATGCAACATCAAAAACGACCCATCGCTTTCATCTGCTTCTGCAACAAAATAAGGAGAATCCCCAAAAGACGCATTACTCCCATAATCTGTTAATTCCCCACCAATCACATACGTGGGATGTTGTTGAAGAGACACCAAAAGTCGCGCAATCATCGACGTCGTCGTGGTTTTTCCGTGCGTGCCCGCAACAGCAATGCGCTGCTTAAATTGCACCATTAAAAAATTTAACATTTCAGCGCGCCGAAGGATCGTTAACTTTTCCTGCTTGGCATACGCATACTCGGCATTGTCTTCTGGAATTGCCGTCGACACCACCACCACATCGGCCTCACGCAAATTACGACTATCCTGTCTCAAGAAAATTTTAGCGCCCATATCCCGAAGACGAATCGTATTGGAATTCTCTTTTAAATCTGAACCCGAAACTTTGTATCCCATCTCCACCAACACGCGTGCAATAGCACTCATGCCAGAACCACCTATTCCAATAAAATGTAATGTTTTATGACGACTAATTTCCATAAACACTCCCTTCTCTACGCTCCAACAACCGAATGGCTTCACCGAACTTTACACTCAGAGTCAATAAATCTTGATCTGCTCCCAAAGACTCTGCCGTATAATTAACCCGCATATACTGCAAAGAAACCGGCCCAAGAATCAAAGCCGTTCCAAAGCCAAAACGGTCAACCGACAGGGTATCATGAAAGACCGCATCTCCAAACACCAAAACATGGGGATCCAACGCGTATGCCGCCAAAAAATGTGAGGACGAAAAATCGGTCGAAAGAGAGGCCTCATACTGAGGTTGAGACCACACCATTTCCGCAATAATTGCCCGCGGTAACGTCTCCGAAGCACCAGATAAATCCCACACTAAATCTGTCCCTAGAAAATATCGAGAATAAACACCGAGACTAAGCCCCTCCAAAACATCCCAGGCAACCCCACCATCTACAGAATACGCTTCTGCAGAATCTTTATATAACTCACGCTTTAACTGTTGCGCAGAAGCGGCTACACGCAAGCCAGGCTGAATCTGAAACGCCGCACAAAAACGAAGCACATCATACCGGTCCGAAAACGTCTCTCCCGTTGCCTCTGGACGAGTATATCCATTCAACCGATTTCGAGATAAATCTGACGCGTAAAATGACGTATACCCCAACCCAAAGGTCATCTCATGAGCCGGCAAAACATAACCCGCCATTACCCGGTTATATCCCAAAAAATCTTGTTGTGCCGACACACGAAAATGATGCTGATCCGAACCCACCAGCCGTGCAGGATTTTGAAATAAAAAAACACTCGGGTCAGACAAAAGAGACAATCCCGCAGAGTCCAAAAAAAGAAAACCAGAATCCGGCGTAAAAACAGGCGTACTGGCAAACAAAAAAGTACCGAAAAAAAATCCAACCAAAACAAGCCATTGTACTTTACGCATAACCTTAGTCTAGCAACACCACCAGAGTTTTCATAAATACATTTTCATGAGATTCTATAAACATGATTTCATTGGTTGCCGCATTCGATCAAAATAGAGGCCTTGGTATCAACAGCCAAATGGCCTGGCACATCAAAGAAGATCTCCAGCATTTCCGCACCCTAACCACCACATGCAAACCAAACACACAAAATTTAGTCATCATGGGACGCATCACTTGGGACTCATTACCAGACGCTTTTCGTCCACTCCCACACCGACTCAATGTAGTCATAAGCCGAAATCAAAATCTAATAATACCCAACGTCCTCGTCAAAAATAGCCTACAAGATCTACTAGCAGAACTCCCTACTCTCTGCAGAATACACAGCATCGATCAAATTTTTGTTATCGGAGGCAGCCAGCTTTACACACAAATTATTCAACTCCCTCTATGCACCACACTCTATCTAACCGAAATCCACAGCACCATTACATGCGACGCCTACTTTCCGGACTTTCAAAATAGGTTCTATTGCACAGAAAAAAGTGAACTCAAAAAAGAAGGCATGCATCCCTACCATTTCTCAAAATGGAAAAGAAATCCACCTCTTCAAAGCAACCAATAATTGCTTTTTACTTTCTTTCGACAACCACACCGCCTTAAGATCAGTCGTATATCGAACCGCCTCTTTCGGGTCTGATTGCACCATCTGAAAAATAGTGAGCAAGCTTGTTTCTAGGGAACCAGAAAATTCAAATATAGGTGAACTCGAATTAAAAGATTCGGCCTGATTCCGAGGTCGCACATAAACCAACGCATCAAAAAAAGACTTCGGAAATGTACGCGCCAATTGCGTCATCACATCTTGCTTCTCAATAACTTCAGAATCTTGCTTAATGAACATTAAAAAAAGCGTGGCCAAAAACGTATCATAATCAGATATTTTGTCGACCTGTATCAAACGATTTTGTGACACTGTTTTAGCATCCAAAATTTTCAAGCTATACAAGGCCGGATCAACAAACACACTCACCACATAATAGGAATATCCATACCGAATTTTAACGCTATCACCCTGCCAAAGATGCCCTTTGGTGCCCACAGATAATTTCGTCCACGTATGCTCCGAAGCACCCGCCAATTTCACCCCATCTTTTCGATAAGAAACAGACCGATACACACGCACCGGCGTCACCGTTTTCCCACTTGTAGGTACAACAGAATCAAAAGAAATCGCTGCACGCCCCCAAGACAATTCTGTACGCTTAGCCTTGGCATCTAATCCAAATACCTGCGCATAGACAGACGTAATCGATGAAGTTGGAACAATTGATACTTGATATTTCAAATCAAAAAAAACAGATTCTTCTGTCTTACTCACATCCTGAACAACTTTGCCGCAACCTACAAAAAACAAACACGAAAATAACAGAAAAAAACTAAAATACCTCACAAATTCTGATCCCAATGATCACCCAAAATATCATCAATACCCTGCAAAGCACTCTCTGTTTTATACCCTAAATATTTTGTAAACGGATCTAAAATTTTGCTCACAAATTTATCTTTAGTCTCTGAAGAAATCTCATATACATCAGCCAAAACAGACTTCACTGCGTCTGCTTTTTTAGACTCTTCTGAACTTACATCCTGCTCGCCTTGATTGTTTTGATCGGAAGACTCTCCATCAGAAGACCCGCCCGAATCCGAAGACGCCACAGATGCATCCAATGCACCCACATCCTCTACACCCACATCTTGCGAGTCAACAGAATCACGATCAAACATTGACATGTAATATCCACCCAAACGGACCGAAATCACAACAGGATCTTCAAAATAGAGTACTTCCGACTCTTTTGCAGGAGCAGCAGGCACAGTCAAACCAATTTTCTCAAGTTCAGCCGTCAAAACTTTATCTTGTGTTGGATCTACCGCAGCAAGATCAAAATTCTGCTGGACTAGTGAATGAGAATCAACTGCATCATCCCCCAATAAAGGCCCCACCAAATCTTTGATACTTTGCAAAACTTTCAAAAAGTCCCCTAAATCCCCCGTAAGTTTAGAAAGCTCATTCAGAAATTCTTTGAGACACTCTTTAATTTCCGAAAGCAAATTAACACTGATATGCATACCCAACATACCCATCAAGACCATCAGATCTCGGAGCTCTTTCATATCCTCAATACCACCCTTCAAAATACCTCGCACCATTTCTTCCAGCTCTTCTCGACTGGCCATAGCCATTGTTCCACCAGAAAAAATAGACGACTTCGCATTCTGACCTTTACCACTACTTAAAGAATATTTAGCCGCAACAGCATCTTTAGTCAGTATCATCGAACGTCCCGCTGACCTAAATTCAGGAAACTCTTTTTTTAAATCTGCCCCAAACTCAGCCTCATCCTCGGCCGCTTTAGGAGCCCAGACGTCTAAAAATAATTCCGCAACACTCGATGCAGATTCAAATGAAGTATCTGCATTTGGATTTTGTGCCATCGTACGAAGTCCATCAAGAATTTGCGTCATCACCATTCTAACGGATTCTGGCATATCGGTTTCTTTAACTTCCGACAGGATTTGATTAATTTGATTAAGTGCAGAAGATTGATCTACAGGCTTATTATTATAGAAAGACGAAGGCGATAGTTGAATGCCATTCACAAGACTCACCTCACTTTAGGACAAGAATAAAACATATATACCCTATTTATCGAATTTAAATCAAAAAAACTTGCATCATCACCAGAAAAACACCTACCATAATAATATCCATGAAGAAAAAAGCGATTTTTCTAGATCGAGATGGCACGCTTATCGAAGAAAAAAACTACCTCTTTAAACCAGAGGACGTGACCTTCGAAAAAGACGTCATCCCCGCCCTAAAAAAACTACAAAAAGCAGGGTACCTTTTATTTATTATAACCAACCAAGCCGGTATTGGACGAGGCTATTTTACAGAAGCCGATTTTCATGCCGTACAAAAACATATTCTAAGCGAACTTTCAAAACATAGTATCACCATCACCCAAACCTATTTTTGCCCACATCATCCAGAAGCCGGCATCGGCCCCTACCTCAAAAACTGTGACGACAGAAAACCCAATCCAGGTATGATTAAGCGAGCACTTGAACACTATCAACTTTCTGCAAAAGACTGCTTCATGATTGGCGACATGCCAACCGATATTCAAGCCGGAAAAAATGCCGGTTGCAAAACCATTTTAGTCCAATCAGGTCACGCAAAAAACCAAATATTCCCGACACCTCCAGACTACACCGCAACCACCTTATTAGACGCCGTCGACAACTACATCCCATGAACATACTCATCGTTTCCAATGGATACGGAGAAGACTTCATCGCGTGCAATCTCATACAAGCCATTCAACATCTCTCGCCAGAAACCCATATCACCGTTCTCCCCCTAGTCGGTGAAGGCTTAATCTACCAACAAAAAGGCTTTACCCCCACTCTAAAAAATCCTATTTTTCCCAGCGGCGGCTTCATCAGAACACCCAAAGATCTCTTGCTTGATTTACAAAAAGGACTCCTCCAAAATCACATCAAACAATATAAACATATCAAGCAAATTTCTCCCATTCCCGATCTCACCATTTGCGTAGGCGACCTCTTTTGTTTGTGGATGACAAGAGCCCTTAAACATAAGCCCCTCTATTTTTTGCCCACCGCCAAAAGCGATCTATTTATGAAGCATTCCTGGATAGAAAAACACACCATAAAATCACTCGCCAGACACGTCTTCCCTCGAGACAAACTAACCACCAACGCATTAAAAAAAGCCGGTATTTCAGCCTCTTTTTTTGGCAATCCCATGATGGACAACCTCATCCAAAATACAGCCACTTCCGCAATACCTGGCCGCATCGCACTCTTACCTGGTTCGCGAGAAGAAGCCTACAATAACCTCATCCATATGCTCCGCGTCATCGAATGCGACCTCAAACCAGAGCTCACTTTCACCGTTGCAAAAGCACCCAACCTCAACCTAGAAATACTCGCCAAAAAAATTCCTAAAACGGGCTGGCAAATTCACACCCGACACAACCAGTCTTTCCTACAAAAAGGCACGCAACTCATCCCATTAGAAACTAATTTCGCCACAACCATTCAACACGCACATCTTGTCTGCGGACTTTCCGGCACAGCCAACGAACAAGCCTTTTATATGGGAAAAACCGTCATTTGCTTCGAAGGATTCGGGCCCCAATCCACAAAAAAACGCTTCTTAGAACAACAAAAACTTCTTGGGAAAAACCTCATCTTCTTAGATAAGAATAGCCCTGAACACATTTTCAAATCACTCCAACAATTTGTAAACACTACCCCGCTCACGCCGCACAAAAAAATCCCCGCCGAATACAACTCTAGCGCATCCGAAAAAATAATCGCCTTCATTCTGAACAAAAAATGACCGCGCACTACCTCTACCAAACACAAGGCTCCCCAGATAAAAATAACAGCTTTTGGATAACTCTCTCACTCAATCCACCCAAAAACACCCTCATCCTTGTACCAACAGAAACACTTAAACAAGAAATCCCACACGCCATCACGCTTGACAAATGGCTCATGAAAAATCTAGACCACCCCCCAGAAAACAATGCCGTCATCGAAAAAATAGCCCTCAAAAAATGGCTCAACCAAGACGGAGGCATCCTAGATCACGCCGATAGATTCATCACAGAAAGTTTCATCCACTCCTTCGATATCAACCGCTATAAATCCCACTTTTTAGGTCCTCTCGACCGCGCGTTTCAAGCAGAAAAATTACGAGAAAAATACACACAAACCCCGCCCCAAAAAAACATACTCTGGCACTACCGACATCTATCAGACTCCCTTAAAAAAAGCATCTCCACACAAGTCCAAAACAAACACATCTTCTTAGTCGGCTTTTGGAAACTCCACGACTATCAAAAAGAATTGCTCACCTGGACATTAGAACACGCATTATCCACATCCACCTTACTCCACACCGATCCTAAAGACTCTCTTTATCAAGCCACAATTCCATTCTTAAACTGGCACAATTCACTGACAGGCCCCCATCGCACTATTCCTATATCAGGCGAACAAACTACCCCTCCAATCCTCATTTCACCCGATAGCATCGACCACGAAATCCAACTCACGTGTGAGCAAATTCTAGAAAGCACACAAACATCCGACAACATCGCCATTATAATCCCAAACAAAGCCTACTTACCCCACCTAGAAAAAGCACTAAAATCACACAAAATTCCCTTCACAAGCACCCACACACAAACCATCGCCAGTCATCCTTTCGCCTACTGGTTATGCAATCTCATCGCCCTAGCAAAAAACACTTCTGACCTCCGAAATCTTTCGAAATTCTTAACCGACCCTCTCAATCATCCCCAGCACGTTTCACGTGAAACGGAACGCGTTATTTTAAGTCACTGCCAAGAAATACAAGCTGCCCCCACCTGCGAACAGGCACTCCAAACTATTATAAAATTAATGCACTTTTTTCAAATCACAGGCCGCTTCAATCAAGAGAGTTTAGACCCTCAACAAGCCCAACAAATAAAAGAAATTTACGACACCATTTTGCAACAATTACAAACCCTGCAAACCCACTACCTCACCCTATTTGGCAACACATACACCTTGCAAAACCTCGAAACTATTTTGAAATTAGTTCTTAGCGAAATACAAACCATTCCGCCAAAAGAAATCTCTAAAACAGGCATCACCATTATCGAAAAAAGCAACAGCGTCGGCATTCAAAAAAACCAACTATTCGTACTCGGCCTCACCCAAGGCCAATGGCCAAGCTTGCTCCAAGAAAATCTTTTCTGCCCCATCACCCTCAGAGAAAAATTAGACTGGCCCACACAAAAAGACAACGATCAACAAGACCTCTACTGTCTACTGACCGCCATAACCTCTACAAAAAACGTCATTCTCTCCGCCACAAAAATGCATGACGACACCCCCGTTCTCCCCTCCCCATTCCTCACCCTCCTCCGCACCTATTTAGACTGGGAATTACCCATCTCTCCAAATCCAACCACGACCTATATCAGCACCAAGCAAACTCTTATTAATCTTGGGAAAAACGAGCCTCTGCGACCCAACCAACCTACATTCAACGCTCTCCCCCACATACCCACCGGCCCCCTCTCGGCATCCCACCTCGAAACCTACCAATCCTGCCCCTACCACTACTACCACAAATACATACTAAAAGAAGACGCAGAAGACCCTTCAATAGAAGAAATCCCTGCTCATATTTGGGGAATCCTCATCCACAGCATTCTCCAAAAATTCTACGAAAGCCTCAACGAAAACCCCCTAGCATTTCACCCAGAAAATCAGCCAGCGCTCCGAAATCGACTCGTCACCATCGCCACAATCCTATTCAGAAAAACCGCAGAACCCAACGCCTTCTGGGACATCAAACACCACCTTTTATTCGGCACCGACACCCAACCCGGACTCCTAGACGCCTTCCTCAACACCGAGCTCTCCCACCCCCTCCAACTCGTCCCCAATCAGTACGAAGTCAGCTTTTCTCCCCACAAACTCACAGACACCCTCACCCTCTCCGGAAAAATCGACGTCCTCCTTCGCGACCCCACCGGAAACTGCATCGCTGTACTGGACTACAAAACCGGCAAACATCTCCCCACTGGTTCCGACATCAAAAACTTCCGAAGCCTCCAACTCCCCATCTATCACCTCATCGCCCAAGAAAAATACCCCGAAGCCTCTTGCATCGCAGGGATACTCTACCAACTCAAAGATGCTCAAAATATCACCAAAAGCATCCTCTTCGTCACAGAAGAAGGCAAACAGAGTTTAGACCTCGGCAGAAAACGCCCCTACATACTAGAATCAGACTTCCACAACCGACTCATCCAACACCTCTGCACCCTTCAAGACCTCCTAACAGAAGGCTATTTCAGCCCAACGTTACACCCCAAATTAGAACACATGCATACGCATCGAAATGAGCTGTGCAAAAACTGTAACTACTGGAGCACTTGTTATTATGACAACCGATTCAACCACTAAAAAAGCCCTCACTCCCTCCCAACAAAGTGCCCTGGCCACACACCAGGACATCTTCGTAGAAGCAGGTGCCGGCTCCGGAAAAACCACCGTCCTCGTCGAACGCTACCTCAAAATCCTCAGCGAAAATCCCCCACTAGATATCCATAGCGTCGTCGCCTTCACTTTTACCAAAAAAGCCGCCAACGAACTCCTCACTCGCATCCAAGAAACTGTCCAAGAAAGCTCCCTCACACCAACCGGCCGCCACTATCGCTACCCAAAACCACTCAGAGACACCCTCCTCACGACACTCCACCTCGCTAGAATCTCCACCATCCACACTTTCGCCACCCAACTCCTCCGGAAATACCCTCTAG
The DNA here is from genome assembly GCA_009691415.1 of Candidatus Margulisiibacteriota bacterium. GTDB lineage: Bacteria > Margulisbacteria > Marinamargulisbacteria > SXXA01 > SICP01 > SICP01. Next base: position 52,445 of record SICP01000003.1, on the reverse strand, counting down.
AAGCAAGCATCGACCCCAATTTCACCATCCTAGACCAAACCCAAAGCAATCTTCTGCAAAAAAAAGCCATCGACCTCACCCTCACCCACCTCATCCAAACCCACCACCCAGACATCAAGACATACTTACTCACCTACTCACTACGCCAACTCAAATTCCATCTTAATCTCCTCTTTCAAAACCAACCCACAACCCAACCTGAAGACCCCGACGCCTTCCGCCTAAACACCCTATTTCTTCTCTGCAAAACCACCTACAAAACCACCAAACAAGATCAAGCCGTCCTAGACTACGACGACATCATCACCCAATGCGTCCAACTCCTCACCCAAAATCCCGCCATCCAACATCTTGTCCAACAAGACTGCCACTACCTCATGGTCGACGAATTCCAAGACACCGACCCCGAACAATGGCTCCTCATCCAATCCCTCAACCCCAACAACCTCTTCCTAGTCGGTGACCTCAAACAATCCATCTACGCCTTCCGCGGCTCCAACCCCAAAATCTTCCAAGAAGGCATGGACTACATCCAAGAAAAAAACGGCAAAATCATCTACCTAGCTGACAACTTCCGCACCCAAAAAACCGTCCTAGAGTTCATCAACCCCTTCTTTCAAACCCTCTTCGGCCAAAACCTCACGTACACCCCCCTCATCCCATTCAGACCCGAAATCACCGGCACCATCACGACATCTTTAGAGAATGCGACACGGCAAGACGAATACACCGCCATCGCCGACTACATCAAACAAAAACAACACCAAAATCCGACACTAAACCTCAAAGACATCGCCATCCTCCTCCGCTCCAAAAGCCAAATGGAATCGCTCCAAAACACCCTAACCCACCACAACCTAAACTCCCTCCTCCTCACCCCCGCAGGCTTCTACCAAAGAGAAGAAATTATTCTCATCTACAACCTCCTAAAAGGCCTCCTCAACCCAGCCGACAACCTCGCCTGGAAACGCATCCTCATCGACCCCATTTTCTTCAACCTCCCAGAAGAAACCCTCTACCCCATCTACCCCAAAACTCTACAAACAACACTCGTCCAAGCCCTACAAACCAGCCCGCATACTCAAGCCGCACAAAAAATCACCCACTGGCTCTCCCTCACCCACCTCTACCCCCTCCACACCCTCGTCGACCACATCCTCCAAGACAGCCAAGCCTGGCAACACATAGCAGCCCAATCCGACGGCCAAAAACGCATCGAGAACCTCACCTCCCTCCTCAAAAAAATGGCCCAACTAGACGAAGACCCCTTCTTCTCCCACCAAGACCTCCTAGACCACATCGCCCACGCCATACAAACCGCAGCCAGCGAAACCACCACCGAAACCCCCTTCCAAGACAACCACATCTCCATCCTCACCATCCACGCCGCCAAAGGCCTAGAATTCCCCATCGTCATCATCGGAGACTGCGCCAAAACCTTCAACCTCTCAAAGAGTGCGCCTGGAATAATTAAGACGTTAACGCCCGTTGACGAAGAAGCCTGTATTGAAGAAGAAAAACGGATTTTTTATGTCGCTTGTACGAGGGCCAAGGATCATTTGTTTTTGGTGGGAAGGGAAACGGGAAAGAAGGCGGGATCGTCGTTTTTGGGGTTTTTGGGAACCTTCAAACAGCTCTAAAGAACCAGCTCAATCAAAAAGTTAAAATAAATGGTAACCTAAAAAACCTAAAAATAAGATAAAAAACATCCAAATTAACAGGAAAATCATGGATAAACTCAAAATGACATCATCCCCTACTCCACAACCCGACTTTATCGAAATTTCTCAGTTAATTGCGAATGCAAAACAAAGAGCCTCGCAGTCTGTAAACACGGTTCTAATAGAACTCTATTGGCAGATAGGTCAAATTATCAGCGGCAAGATCGAGCAAGCACAATGGGGAGACAGAGTTGTTGATCAACTGGCTCAACATTTGGCTCAAACTCAGCCAGGATTACGCGGATTTACCCGCTCAAATCTGTTTCGTATGCGACAGTTTTACGAAGCCTATAGAAATAACAAAAAAATCGCACCACTGGTGAGACAATTACCCTGGACTCATAATTTAATCATTCTCAACCAAAGTAAAAACGAAGAAGAACGAGAATTCTATCTACGTTCGTCCCTCCGCGAGAAATGGGGTAAGCGGGAACTAGAACGTCAGTTCAAAACAGCACTTTTCGAGCGCACTATACTGAGTCCGGCAAAAGTGACACCGGTGGCGTCATAAATACATCCCGACGCCCTAAGTATTTTCAAAGACAGCTACATGGTCGAATTTCTTGATCTGCCACAAGGTCACACCGAAATGAACCTACACCAAGGATTACTACTAAGACTCAAAGACTTTTTAATTGAGCTAGGACGAGATTTTTGCTTTGTAGGAAGTGAGTATCCGTTACAAGTTGGTGGACGGGATTTCGCACTAGATTTATTATTTTTCCATAGAGGGTTGAATTGTCTTGTAGCCATCGAATTAAAAGTAGGCCGCTTTGAACCAGAATATTTAGGCAAACTTGGCTTTTACCTAGAAGCCCTTGATAGAGATGTGAAAAAACTACACGAACATCCCGCCATTGGCGTTTTATTATGCGCTAGTAAAGATGCTGAAGTAGTTGAATATTCCCTAAGTCGCAGCCTTTCGCCCGCACTTATTGCCGAATATCAAACTCAGCTCCCAGACAAAACACTTCTTCAAGCAAAATTACATGAGTTTTATCTGCAAAATAGTCGTGAAGATAATCAAGAAAACACACATGGAATTTAGACTAGGGCAGGAGCATAAGGAGCTGAGCTTCGCCGTATAATTTCTTATCTCACATTTATTGCTCAGAGACTTATGCTCTTATGCTTACTTCCAAAACCTCTTCAGTAACCACGCTTTGCTTCTTGTTCTTCTTCTCCAATTTTTGAGAAGAGCGCCGTATTCGTTGTTGAACTTCCTTCAATTTTTCGCCTTCAAGCACTTCTCGCTTAAGAACATCATTAGTAATAAGAGCCATAATTTGTGACTCATCTGCTTTTAGCTCCGGGAAAAGCCGCTTCAATTCACGCTTAATTGCCACCATAACAGGTTTAGATCGAATAATTTCCGCAATACTAAATTTATTTAATAACTGAGTATGTTGATGATAAACCCCCAAGACTAGCCCCTGGCTCAGGGTACCATTTTGTGGCCTTGAAATATTCCCAATCTCATTTTGGGTTAATCTGAACATAAAATCCAATTAATTTTTCAACTCGAACAACTCTAAATAAGCATCCTCAAGACACGCCTAAAGCGACCCCGTGACCACCTGCACCACGGCTGGGTCAAGACAACTATACCGATTTGGACTCAACTAATCATCCCACAAATAAACAGAGGCTTATTCCAAGACAACGACAAATCTCTACCTAACCTTTAAGAAATCCCAAAAGCCCACCCGAATTCTTCTTAGCGGCCCCTCTCAAATTCAACTGCTCCACGAGCTGCCTCAATTCTGCATCATGGACCATTAATTTTTCAATATGCGGTAACGCTGGACCCACACCAATCTTTCCTATCACCGTTAATATTAAGCGCTTCTTAGCCCTAGGCAACTTTAGCGCACTCACCAAAAAAGGCAACATCGGCGTGCCAATCTTTAATACAATTTTCTCTGACAACGACGCAACCCCGGCAGACGACGACTGCAACGACGTCACAATCGCAGGATACGCATCCTTCTCACCAATTCGATAGAGAGAATACACCACAATCCGTCTGAGCTTTGGATAATCAAAAGCTTTCAATAGATTGGGAACGGCACGCTTACTACGCATAATACCCAACAAAATAACGGCATGCTTTTGTGCTTTTTCGTTGGACAACGCCTGGATCAAGGCTACCTCAGCTTGCTCTCCCCCCAATCGGCCAATCGTGTCTACAATGCGATTGCTCGTGATCCAATCTTGCCCTGCAAGTGACTTTGAAAGCTTGGGAATGGCAGCCGTTCCCATTGAGAGGAAAATAGACAAAACCAAAAGACGGGTGCGCACGTCAAAATTTGAAAATTGTGAGACAAGAGACGGAATCACTTCCACACCAATACGCAATAATGCTTTTGACGCGTTTTTTCGAACGTGAAAATCAGAATCCGATAAACATCCGACCAACGCCTTAATAGCTCTTGGATCATGAAAATCACCTAGTTTTTCTGCGATGCACCACCTAATAACCCAATCTTCGTCTGCCAAAATAGGTATAAGTTGAACAACCCAACGCGCGTCTTTCAAGACTTTGAGCTGCAAAATAGCATCCCAACGGGTTTCTTCTTTTTTTAATTTTTGAACAATCTCTTTTAGTACAGCATCCATGTGATTCCCCCCTACCCCTCAAACCCGCGCAAAAAATAAGTGACCGCCTCTCGAACATGCGACACATAAATCGGCTTTATCTGCTTACCTTGGCAAGCGGAATGATTTTTTTCTGGAAGCATTACATAGTCAAACCCCATTTTTTCCAACTCCAAAACACGCTTCTCCGCATTAGAAACAGGACGTATTTCCCCCGTTAAACCTACCTCTCCGAAAAACCCCACTTTTTGCCCCACAGACTGATCTTTTAAAGACGACACAATGGCCAACATCATCGCCAAATCCAAAGCGGGCTCTATGATCTTAATACCACCCACTACATTTAGGATAATATCTTTTGTGGACAAACGAAAGCCCAAAAGTTTTTCTAGAGCCGCAATCATCAAGTTGGCGCGATTTATATCCACGCCCAAAAAAGTGCGCTTGGCCATGCCATATCCCGAGTCCACCACCAGCGCCTGAATCTCCACCAAAAGCACGCGACTACCTTCTGATAAAGCCGACACCAACGCCCCCGGGCTATTCAAGGTCCGCTCATCCATAAACAAGCCAGACGGATTCGCAATCCCTTCCAACCCCGTAGGCTTCATTTCAAAAATTCCAATTTCAGACGTTGTTGAAAAGCGATTTTTAAAACACCGTAATAACCGATAATGCTGATCCCGCTCTCCCTCTAAATATAAAATTACATCAACAATATGCTCCAAAACTTTCGGCCCCGCCAGCTGTCCATCTTTGGTAATATGCCCAATTAAAACAACGGCCATATCCTGCTCTTTTACATACGTAATGAGCTCTTGCGCACACTGACGCACTTGATTTACAGTCCCCGAAACAGAGGCAATCCCTGGATGAAACACCACCTGTATAGAATCCAAAATCACGACATCTGGCTTAGTTGTTCGAAGCGCCTGAATAATCTTCAAAATATCCAGCTCTGCATATACCATTAAATTGGGGTGCACTTGGCCCACTCGCGCAGCACGCATATGCAACTGCCCCACCGATTCTTCGCCAGAAACATACAAAACACGCAGGCCAGAAATCGCTAAATGCTGCGCAACCTGTAACGAAAGTGTCGATTTTCCGATACCAGGCTCACCCCCCAAAAGAGTCGCAGAACCTTTTATCAATCCGCCACCCAACACATGATCCAACTCTGAAATGCCCGTAGGAAAAGCCAGCTCATCCCCCACGATCACATCTTTAAGCGCGATCGGAACCCGCTCTTTTTTAGCCAGCATAAGGGGTAATGATTTAGGAGACTTGGCTACTTGCTCTTCTTCAAGAGTATTCCACTCTTCACACGTTGCACATTGGCCTTGCCACCTCGGAAATATAGCACCGCAAGATTGACAAGCGTATTGAGTTAAAAGTTTAAGCACTCGTCACAAGTTTGGACGACACTGCAGCAGGAATTTCCTCAACAGGCACCACCAATCTTCGAATTGAAAAAGAAACATGGTCTTTTTTCATAACTGCTTTAACAGAAACATCTGCACGCAAATTGGCTTTTAATAAACGATCCGCAAGTTGATCTTCGAAATGCTCTTGAATAGACCTGCGCAAAGGACGTGCACCTTGCTTCTGATCAAATCCATGCTCTACCAAATAATCTTTAACCGCATTGTCTACTTTAATGCGAATATTACGATCAGAAAGACGCTTTTGCATATCGTCCAACATAATATCCACAATTTCGCGAATAATAGGTTTTGTCAGAGATTTAAAAATAACAATATCATCAATACGATTCAAAAATTCAGGCTTAAACTCACGTTTTAATTCAGCCATCAGTTTAATTTTAAGCGACTCGTACTGCTTATTTTCTTCATTGTTAGGCGCAATAAATCCAAAAGACGTTTCGCTTTCAATAAATTTGCTTCCCACATTAGAAGTCATAATAACAATCGTATTTTTGAAATTAACCGTACGCCCATTGGCATCCGTCAAACGTCCATCGTCTAAAATTTGAAGTAAAATATTCAAGACATCCGGCGACGCTTTTTCTACTTCATCAAACAACACAATAGAATAAGGCTTGCGACGAACAGGCTCCGTCAACTGCCCGCCTTCATTAAACCCAACATATCCAGGAGGGGATCCGATCAAACGAGAAACAGTATGCTTCTCCATATATTCCGACATATCAATCCGAATCATGGCTTCTTTGGTACCAAATAAATATTCGGCCAATGTCTTAGCTAACTCCGACTTTCCAACGCCGGTCGGCCCCAAAAACAAAAAAGACCCAGACGGACGCTTTGGATCTTTTAGCCCAACGCGTGACCGCTTAACGGCACGAACCAACGCTTTAATCGCCTCGGTTTGACCTTTAATACGTTCGTGTAATTCTTCTTCCATTTTTAACAATCTCTGAGATTCTTCCAAAGACAATTTCATCACAGGAATACCTGTTGTACTTGCCACAACAGAAGCAATTGTGAGTTCAGAAACAACCTGATCAAAGTAATCGACTTCTTCTTTAGGGAGTTGTCTAATTTTTTCTTTCAAAATTTCAGCACGCTTATCCAAAAGACCTAGCATATCTTGATCTTTATGCTGGAGGGCGTTTTGTCTTTCTTTTTCTAAAATTTCTTTTTCTGTCCGCAGCTTCTTCGCTGCATCAGACGCTGAAGACGACTTCAACATCACCATAGCAGACGCCTCATCTATCAAATCAACCGCTTTATCAGGTAAAAACCGTTCCGTAATGTAACGATCTGACAGCTCAACAGCCTCTTTCAACGCACCATCGGTTATCCGTACGCGATGGAATTCTTCGTAGCGCGCTTTAATCCCACGTAAAATTTCCAAAGCCTCTTCACGAGAAGGCTCTTCAACCACAACCGATTGGAAACGACGCTCTAAAGCCCCATCGCCCTCGATATACTTACGATATTCATCCAAGGTCGTCGCACCAATACATTGTAATTCGCCACGAGCCAACGCAGGTTTAAACAAATTCGCCGCATCCAAACTCCCTTCGGAACCACCGGTTCCAATAATCGTATGCAGCTCGTCAATAAACAGAATGACATTCTTAGCCTTACGCACTTCATCCATGACTTTTTTAACACGGTCTTCAAATTCACCACGGTATTTTGTGCCCGCCACCAACAACCCTAAATCTAGTGTAATCACACGCTTACCAAGCAACTTCTCCGGCACAGTGGACTTACAAATCTTCTGTGCAAGGCCTTCAACAATCGCTGTTTTTCCAACCCCTGGCTCCCCTGTTAAAACAGGGTTATTTTTAGTGCGTCGACTTAAGATTTGAACAATGCGATCAATCTCTTTTACACGACCCACCACCGGATCCAATTTGTCCTCACGCGCCAATTGAGTAAGATCTCGGCCAAACAAATCCAACGTAGGGGTCGGGACATCAGACTGAGGCTCTTGCGTCAGCTGAACTTTACTTCCCAAAATTTTAAATAACGCATCTTTAAAAGCGTTTAGCGTAATACCAAGTTCTGTAAGCACCCGCGTTGCAATACTCGTAGGATCTCTAAAAATAGAGAGAAACAAGTGCTCAACATTGACATAATTGTGACCTAATTTTCTAGCCTCATCCCATGCATTGGTCAAAACTTGTTTGGCCTGCTGTGTAAAAGGAATATTGCCGTAATCTGTAGAAACGCTACCGTACTCTAAACGTTCCTCAACCGCTTCACGAATCTGATCTGGCTTAAAGCCCATTTCGCCAAGCGCTTTAATCACAACATTATCGCCTTCGCCTAAAATGCCGAAAATAATATGCTCTGTTCCAACATAGCTATGATGGAACTTTTTTGCCTCTTCCTGTGCAAGCATAATGGCCTGTATCGCTTTTTCGGTAAATCGTGAAAACATAGGTTGTTAACTATAAACGATTTTAAGGTCAATCGCAAACCAAACCAGTGATACACTTAGTAAAATGTTAAAAGACAAAATAGAAACGTCACAATTTAACTACACCTTGCCAGACTCCCTCATCGCCCACTCTCCAGCCACCTCCAGAAGCGATAGCAAACTCATGTGCCTCTCTCAACAAAATCCAGCAATTCAACACGACATATTCAGCAATTTACAAACGTATCTACGGCCTGGCGATGTCCTGATTTTAAACAACACCCAAGTAATACACGCTAGACTCTACGCCAAACGACATTCCGGCGCAAAAATTGAACTCTTGCTTCTAGAAAAACAGAAAAAAAACGTCTGGACAGCCCTCATCAAAAATAGCAAAAAATTACATGTCGGAGAGAGCCTAACCATCGCCTCAGACTTCAGCTGCACTCTCATCAAAAAAAATCCCGAAACCGGCATCTGTCACGTACAGCTCCATACTCCTCAAGCCTGGCTTAACGCACTGCAAGAACACGGAGAAATCCCACTCCCTCCCTATATTCACACAGACCTCACCAAATCCGCCCAAGAAGAACGCTATCAAACCATCGTCGCTAAAAAACCAGGATCTGTAGCGGCTCCAACCGCAGGGCTTCACTTCACAAAAAAACTCCTCTCCCAATTAAAAAAAGCCGGGATACAAATAGAAACCGTGACGCTTCATGTAGGCTACGGCACATTCAAACCTATTCAAACGGAATACATTCAAGACCACGTCATGCACGAAGAAAGTTACTACATCTCGCCGAAAACAGCAGAGCGCCTCACACACGCCCACCAAAATAAACAGCGCTTTATCGCAGTCGGAACCACGTCAGCAAGAACGTTAGAATCTGCACTTCAGAATCACAGCTTTAAAAAAGGGCCTGGCAAAACCAAAATCTTTATTTACCCCGGATATACATTCAAAGCCATTCAGGGACTCATCACAAACTTTCATCTTCCTCAATCAAGTTTGCTATGCCTCGTGAGCGCCCTCATTGGCATCAGCCGAATTCAAGAAGTCTACCAAATAGCCATTAAGCATCAGTATCGATTTTATAGCTTTGGCGACGCCATGATTATCCTGCCATGAAAAAATACTACGCCCTGCTCATTATCGGACTTATTTTTACTCAGATACTGATGGCAGAATCGCCAACCAGCAACATTCATAAAAAATATTTTAATCTCAGCGACTACCGCTACCCCAAACTTCCCAATAATTTCAATTTAGATATTAATGGATTCTATGAAGGCAAAGTAAGCATGCGCGACTACAACCCAAAAAACGTCACTGATCCGAGATGGGAAACGATTCGGCAAGACCCCGTTTTCAACAAGCTTCCTCGTGACGTATTGGTGGGAAGCCCTAAGTTTGACCTCCGATATAAATTCAATATTAATGGCCAAGTTGATGACAAATTATCTGTACATTACGACATCGAACAAGAACCTGATTTTCCTGGAAAATATGACATCCAAATTAATTATGACCGATCCGCACTAACGTTTTTTCATTTTGATACAGAGTTTAAAAATGGCGAATTTATTAATATTAAAAAAGCACTAGATGGGGTCAAAACAAAAACCGAAACAGACACCTGGAGCGCGCAATTTGTAACCGGCCGCCAGCGATCCGATCCACAAGTCCTAGAAACCCAAGGCAATGGTCAAAAGAAATTAAAACTGCAAAGCAGATCTATTTTAGAGGGCTCTATTGTCGTTTATATAAATAACAGCCGACTCCATGCCGGACGCGACTACACCGCAAACTATTTTGATGGTGAAATCAGCTTCACAGCCGCCCCTCAACAAAACGATTTGATTAAAGTCCTCTATGAATTTACCAACCCCATTGAAGACTTTATCCCCGCCCTATCCCGAAAAAACTTTGCCGGAGCCCAATTCGCCTGGCATGAAGAAACCAAACCTCAGCTCCTCAAAGAACAAACCCAAACAACAGAAACCCTATGGCCCAATAAAACCACTGCCAATACAACAGACAACCCCCAGTATCTAGAATTTCAACTCCAAAACAAATCCATCTTATTAGGTTCTGACACCGTTTATCTCAACCTACGAAAACTCATTCGAAACAAAGACTACTTTGTCCGAAATCTACGTGGAAAATTGGTGCTCCAAAACATCACTCTAACGGCACTAGATACTCTAAAAATAATCTATTCTAGCTACATCAGCGCACCCTTTTCAGAAGACATTATCGGTAACAATACCCCAGGACCCTACGCACTAAACCATGACACACTTCTTCAAAATAGCGTTAAAGTGGCCATCGATGAATCCCCTTTAACAGAGGGGTTAGACTACTCCATAGACTATGAATTAGGTCGCATTTTATTTAACTATAAAATTCAATACCCCAAAATAATATCCATCGACTATACAGCCATTAAAACACACCCTGCATCTGGCAATATCCAAGATTCCCCCCTAAGCGCAAGCATGGTATTCATGAACGAATCCACTCAAGGACAAGCAGACACCCTAATTATTAACCAAGTCGAAACAGCAACAATCACAGGCAACCAACAAATCCGCACAAACAAAACCCCGATTTTAACAGACCAGCCCTTTTCCGTTTTAGTCGCAGGGGTACCCGTAAGCGCCAACATTCTCAATGCCTATACAGGCATCATCCAACTCGTAGGCACGCTGCCTGTATCTCCAAGCGCACAAGTCACTTACTCATACAAAAAAAACTTTGCAACCACCTTTCAATTTTCAGCAGATAATAGAGGGAATCAACCCTATCTAGCTACCGACATTTCTCTGCGTGAAACCCCCATAAAATATTTAGGCGTTAACGAAATACGCGTCTTTGGAAAAGTGGGCAGTCTTGAAAACTCCTCATCAGAATTTATTCGATTACGACAAGACATCGAATACACCATCAACTACGACGAAACCAATTCTTCTGGACCAGGCGTAAACGTCGAAATCAGATTTATCAGGCACCTAGACAATTCTGCCTCTACACTCCCCGATTATCCCAACGACAAAAACCAAGTCACCCTTTTCTACAGCTTCACCCCAAAAAGCTCTCCTGATGAAGGAAAACTCAGCCAGACCATGATCGGCACAACCCTCAAGGCAAAAATAACCGATCAGTGGTCCGGAGAAATAGAACTTGCCGGCACACACCACAATTTCTCAAAACCAAAAACAGAAGAAACCAAAACCATCGTAGGAAATGGCTCCGTTAATTTTACCTACACCATTGGCAGAACCGATATCGCACAAGATTCTGATTCGGTAACAGTTGAAAATACTAACGGAAACACCCTTCTTACACGAGACGTAGATTACTTTATTAACTACAGTAGCGGCACCATTCGATTTAAGAATTTAAACCCCAGTACACAAGATACGATACGCATCAGCTATCAATATTTCGACAGCGCCCGCACCACTTCAGCTGGCAAGCAACAACCGTTTAAACTAGCCACACGTATCGCCACCACCTACCAAGATCAAGGCCTTACTCTAAAAGCCGACTACAAAAACATCGACAAAGATTTCTTTCCCATTAGCCCCATCAACGACAAAAAAGGTAGCCAATCCTACAGCGGACTTGCCAATTGGCAAGCCAACGAAACCACATTATTTAACCTAGGCTATATCAGTAAAAAAACACACACCTCCGGAAAAACAAGCCCCAAAGATATTTATTTTCATGAGGATGAAACCAAAGCCAACGCAGAATTTAGAGTCCTAGACATCTTTGATAACAAATTAACAACGCGCTATTTTACCGAAGTAGAAGATCAAAAAATAGACACCTCCCTTCACGACACAGACCGCCGCACGATCGGCATCAACCTCACGACAGACTTCGGCCCAGACTATCTCCGAAATACAGTTATTTACGGCCTATCCAAACAAGACAACGACTACATCGACAAAATCAATTTCGCGCAATCCAACTCCAATGCCTTCACCTATAAATCTATGCTCAGACTATCAAAAGTTCCCATCCTCGGAGACATTGCCATCGGCCCCGAATATGCCCTAGCCAACACTGAAATTAAAACCAAAACTAGCCTTGAAACAACCCTTAGAAACACCTACGCAGGTACAATAGAAATCAAACCACTCGACATATTAAGAGGATCCTTTAGCTATCAATTTGACACATTAGCCTCCAAAAAAGCCATCACCTCTGCCAATGCCGTCCTATCCCAAAATCTCGCCGAAACAGAAGTAGCAAATCAAACCATCAATGTAGACTACACCCCTTTTTCATGGATCGACACTGGTTATTCTTTCCAAAAAAGAGAATCCCAAAGCCCCTTAGTAGGCCAAAAAGGAGAACTCAGTGAAAGTGCCAGCTTCAAAATCAAAAACTTCTCTCTCTACGGACTACTCTATTCCAGCATCGGTTCCAATATCCTTTTAACTGACCCCCTAAAAGGATCTTTCTTCACCTACGCCACCACACTAGGTAGTGCCCAACAAAATAATAATCTCCAGAACAGAACCGACAACAACGACAACTATTCCTTCAACAACTTTGAACCCTACCCTGGCATAAAAATGAGACGCGCCCTCTACGAAATACAAAAAACATTCTCGAAAAATACGATCAACTCCAGCACAACTTCCGAAAACATCTATTCGAGAAACTACGCACATACCTCTGGAGACCTAGGTATTGGCCTAGAGTGGCTCTTGTTTAATCTCTTCGACTACCAACTTACCCTAGATAAAAAAGAAGAATCGCGTCTCACCAAACAACTTGCAAACAAAACGACCATTACAAGCAACGTCATTTCCGAAGAACTGCCCGAATTCACCAGATCACAACGCCTAAACCTCAAAATGCCCCTTATCCTCAACCCCATCAATGCCATCCTGCACTTCGATATCGGCAAAGCCAGTGCCTCCCTAGGAGAAACCATCACCGAAAGAAACAATTTAAAAACAAGTCTCAATCCAAAAACAGATAAAATCATAGAGTACTTAAGTGACTCCAGCGCCACACGTCTTTACCAATTAGACACAACCTATGCCCCTCTCAATCTATTCAACACAACAAATAGTATCTTGCTACAAGATGAAACATACAACCGGAATCAAAATACTTCTCAAAAGGGCACCATCCATAAATCTATTTTAAACGGAAAAACAGAAACCTCTTTCAGCCTTCTCGGAAACCTGCCTCTATCTTTAAGCTACAATAGAAATCGACTCCTCCAATACACATCCCCCAGCATTAATTCAACACAAAAAAGCATTGATCAAACACTAGGAAGCCCCACAACACCCACATACAATCAGCGCATATATACCAAGGATCACCTCATACAAAGCGGACTTACCTTTACACCTTTCGGCCAATGGGATCTGAAACTCGGGGGAAAATATCAGCTCATTTCAGAGCAGATCACAACCCGCAACACCAAAACATCCGACATCTCCCAAGCAAGCCTCCTGATTGGCACAACCTACCGACCCCTCCCCGGGCTCAGCCTATTTGCCGAAGCCGAATTAAAAGAAACCAGCGTGAACAAAAAAAAACAAGGCAACGGGCAAACCCTCACTACGGGCAGCACTTATTTACCCGTCCAAACCAAAAATTTCAACGTCAAAATAACATACGATGTCAAATTAACAAAAGGTGTCGACTTAAACTCTCTCAGCAAAGAAACAATACTTCGAGGATCAGGAGCCGCCTCACAAACACAAGTAAATGAACAAGATAACGCCGTACACAATGGATCTCTAAGCATTAATATTATCTTCCCGATTACAAACACCGCCTACATACAAAACATAGTGATCACAGGCGAAGGCTACATCAAAAAAATCGAAGACAAAAAAATAAAAACAAACACATACGACATCACAGGAGTCCTTGTAAAAGGCACCCTCAATTTTTGATATCTGCTAAACTAAATACCATGTATAAAAATAGCCTCACCCTCGCCATCGCACTCCTCTTTTTATGTCACGCACATATCCACGCATTCGCAAAAATTCACCCGCTTCCCGAAGCCGCAGTCAAGGTCAATCACAAGCTTATCCAAACCGATACACCACTAGCAGAAATCAACGGCATTCTCTTCTTTCCGATTCAAGACTTTCTCGACGCCTTTGACGCAACGCTAACCTACCAGAAAAAAGAAAATCTTTATAAACTCACCTCCAATAAATCCCATAAATCCGTCACATTTTCACCCTATCTCAAAGACATAAAAATAGACCAATCCCATCAAAAACTGACAGCCGCCCCTGTTTTATATGAAACACGTCTCTACCTCCCACTAGAATCTTTTTGCGAACTCACCGGATATGCACTACAAAAAAAAAATAATCTCTACCAAATAATGCTCCTGCAAACAAAAAAAGAAGGCTCCGCCTCCCTAGAGAATGCATCAGAAAAATCACTCCTCCCCTTCATCAAAGAAAAAAGCGAACTCTCCATTGCAATAGGCGATAATATTTACGACATCAGCACCCGTTTCTTCTACAACAAAACCGTACTCTTCGTAGATCTAACCGAAGTATTCAAAGACCTCGGCGTCACCCCTACAACCTCCGAACGCATCAAGAAAAACAACCATGATTATTTCCCGCTTCTCTCAACAGCAAGCTCCCTACACCTAGGTATCAAATGGGATCCCAGAATGAACTGTATCTCGCTTATAAACGAATTTGAAAAAACAACCGGGAATGAACTCCAGGCCATCACAGAAACCCACAAAAACGGCACTCAAGAAATAAGCATTAGCGCCGCGAAATCTTTTACATACACCTTATCAAAATTTAAAAACCCGCCCAGAATTATCATAGATATTCCAGACACCGTTTCCAAGCTCCCCCTTGTTGTCCAATCAGAAAACAAAGTCTATCAAAAAATCCGTACCTCGCAATTCACAAAATCTCCTGCAAAAAGTCGCATAGTCATCGACCTCTACAAAAGCAATGTCGTCATAACAGAGTCTCTCGTCGACAACACACTGAGTATATCGTTTCCAGAAAAAGGGTCCCTCATCGAGCCCATTAAACGCATCAAACATTTAAAGGGAAAACTCATCACCCTCGACGCAGGGCACGGCGGCCAAGACCCAGGCGCACTAGGCATTAACAAAACCTATGAAAAATTTCTCACCCTAGATGTCATTCAAAAACTCAAAACGGCACTAGAAGAAGAAGGCGCCAAAATCATCCTAACACGAGATTCTGACCAAACCGTTTTATTAGTAAGCAGGCCAGAAATCGCCAACAAAAGCAAAAGTGATATCTTTGTAAGTGTGCACATGAACTCGTTTTTTAACGACAAAATAAACGGCACCGAAACCTATTTCTACAAGCCAAAAGACAAGAAATTGGCAAAGCTACTCCACGAAGAACTCGTGAAAACTCTCAAGCGAAGAGATAACGGACTCAAACACGGCAAGCTCTTTGTGTTAAACCACACCAACATGCCGGCCACACTGGTAGAGCCGGTCTATATTACCTATCCTGAAGAATTTCAATTAATACAAAATGAAAG
The DNA here is from genome assembly GCA_009691415.1 of Candidatus Margulisiibacteriota bacterium. Taxonomy (GTDB): domain Bacteria; phylum Margulisbacteria; class Marinamargulisbacteria; order SXXA01; family SICP01; genus SICP01. The sequence goes on along the minus strand of SICP01000003.1, from coordinate 36,716 downwards.
TTTTAAAGATCAAATCGCCAAAGCACTCTTGGCAGGGATTTTAAAATACTTTAAAAACACAAACGACTAAACTCTATTTTCTAGCCTTCATTTTTTTACCATTTTTTTTGTACTTATGCTTACGCATTTTTTTTCGACGCTTTTTAATCAAACTACCCACAAAACACCTCCTACTCATAATTTTAACCAAAAACAAGAACGGCCATACTAACACCAACTACACTCAAAGGAAAGATTGACCTTTGATCATTAATAAGGAAAATCGGCAGCTTTTAGACTGAATGTTTCCCGTGAAACAAGCGGATACCCTTCCCGGTTATGGTATTCCACGAACCAAAACTTCTTAGGTTGTTTTACAATAGCACTCTGTACAATTAACCGATGATTATCATACTCTTTTGAGAACTGACAAAAGATTCAAAAAGGAGCTCCCGTGTTTAGCATTACCAAGGTTAATATCCGAACCAAAAATAAATGACGCATAATCACTACATCAGTATTGCATTATCCATAGCTCTTCATATTATCGTTATAACCCTTTTTGGATTGTTTTTCATAAAACCACCCCAATTTGGAATAGATACCGGTCAGAACAGTATTGATATCGCATTAGAATTCAACGCAACTCCCTCAACTCTTCCAGAAAAAAACGAACCTATCCCTATCGAATCCATCAAAAATCCCCATATAATTTCGACAAAAACAACACCCCAAGAAAAAAAAATAAACCCTACTGAAATACTTAATAAAGAAACAAGTACTGGCACCGAAAAAGAAACCACACTCCACCACACATCTGATGGAACTTTTACAGAAACCAATCCCAGTTACATAAAAAATACAGCCCCCCTCTATCCAGATTCTGCCAGACGCAGAGGACAAGAAGGAGTTGTACTTCTATCTATTCTAGTCGACAAAAATGGCAACGCGATCAGCATTAAACTTAAAAAAAGTTCCGGCTCTACAGTATTAGATGATTCTGCCGAGAAAGCAGTTAAAAATTGGAAATTTAAGCCCGCTCTTTTTGGTTCCACTCCTGTCGAATTTAATGTCGATATTCCTATACGATTTATATTAAATGACCGCTGATCGACAAAATACACACACCCCATCTTCCGTATAGACATCGCGACAATACCTACACAAAACATAACCAAGCGCTAACTTGCGTTCATCTTCAGCTTTAATTTTCTCTTCCAAAGAGAACCCAATATATCCAGCTTTAGATTCTAAAACCGTTTCTTTTTTCTTCGAAAACTGAACTTTAACCTGCTTCACTTTATACTTACCTAAAAAAAATATATTCACTTTTTCCAAAATCTGATCTTTATAAAATGCAATTTCATTCACCCACATTACCTGAGTTGTTTCCAACATCAACACCCTATCTTTTAAATAAGAAAAACGAAGTTGTGCCGATAAAGGCCCCATCACAGATGGCCATTCTAAACTGAGCTTTTTAGAATATCGATATTCATTTAGGTACGGTCTAAACTTTTTTTCGTCCCCCAAAATATCCGATAAATTACGCAAATTGAATCTCGCCAGAATCAATCCTCACGATACATCCTTCACCAAAAATATTTTTATCTTCTTCCAAAACAGACGCATAAAATAATTGCGTATAGTTCCCCATTAATTTTAATAACCCCTCTTTTATTTTAAAATCCAACTCAGCCAACGCATCATCCAAAAGCAAAATAGGAAATAAAGAACCTTTTTTATTAAGAATAATTAATTCAGAGACGTATATTAAAATAGACATCACTCTATTAATCCCTCTAGAAAAAAATGTCATTAATTTTTTCCCATCAATTTCTATATAAAAATCATCCCGATGCGCACCATATAAGCTATACCCCAATGTTCTTTCTTTAACAAATGAGTCATTAACCTTTTCTAATAGCCAATCAAAATAACCCTCAGAAGACATATACTCATTATCATACCCTCTTATGACATATTTCAAAGAAACGCTACCAGAAACAAAATTAAAAGCCAATCCATTAACTACATCAGACAATACATTTAAAGCCTCTATTCGAAATTCATATACAGTTTTAGATAATAAACAAAGTTGACGATTCCAAACCAAAAAAGACTCTAATTCTGGACATGTTTTTAATAATCGGTTCTTCTGAGAAATAACACGCTTATATTTTTTTAAAAGAGATCCATACTCAGAAAAATAAAGCGCACAAAACCCATCCAAAAAATGACGACGTCCCTCTGGAGAATCCTGAAAAACACGGATCAAATCGGCAGACACGTACGACACACAAATCAACTTAGATAACTGTGTAAAAGAACGAACCACAACATTATTCACCATCGACTGACGCACACCATCCGAACTCAATTTAAGATACACACGATGAAGCCCAGAATCAGATTCAAAATCTGCACCTAATAATGCCTCAGATTTATGAAACCCTATTAAATTTTTTAACACCTCTTCACGTGGTGATTTACCGGTAGTTAAAAAATAAATAGACTCTAAAAGGTTACTCTTTCCCTGATTATTATCGCCAAAAAAAAACCATTTTAAAGACGATGAAAAATCCAGATTTACTTCATCAAAGTTGCGGAAACCTTTTATCCACAACTTTTTTAGCATTTTAAAACAAAAAAATAATTAAGATGCCGTAACCGATGCCTCAACTTCTACTTCTCTAGCCTGATACTCACTCGTACGAATAGGCATAATAATATACGTATAATCCAAATCTGAAACAGGCTGAACAATACAAGGACTCAACTCATTGTTAAATGAAATTTTCAAATCATCCATTTCTAAATTTTTAATTGAATCTAAAATCAACCGAACATTAAACGCAATTCGTGCATCCCCAGATCCACCCAAACGAGAAAGTTGAATTGATTCTTTAAATTCTCCCATTGGCGCATTCGCATGAATCGTTAAATGGTCGTCTGAAAAAACCAAACGAATCACATTATTCGAAGAAAATGCAATAATAGAAGCCCGTTCACAGGCATCCAAAAAAGCCCGTCTAGAAACAGAAAAACTATTCAACGTTTCTTTTGGAAGTACTTGGTTATAATCAGGAAACTGACCTTGAATTACACGAGAAACAAACAAAACATCTTTCAACTGAAATGAAACCTGATTCTCAGACAACGTCATCTCAAAAACATCATCTAATTTGGCTTGTTGTAACACTTTTAAACACTCATTCATCGCCTTATACGGAATAATGACTGAAAAAGAAGATCCTATCGAAGCGAATTTATGTTTTCTCAACGACAAACGATAGCCATCTGTTGCCACAAAAACCAAATCTTCCCCTTCATTTTTAACCAAAATACCATTCAAAAAATGCTTCGTTTCATCTGAAGAAACCGCAAAAATAGTATGCTGAATTAACTGCTTAATATCATCAACAGACAAGCTAACTTTCACCCCATCTTCTAAACCAGGAAACACAGGATACTCATTAGAAAGCGACCCTAAAATATTAAAGTCAACACGATTGTCTGCAGTAATTTTCACCATTTGGCCGTCTTCTTCAAAAACCAACGTTTGATTTTGAAATTTAGCCACAATACTAGAAACCGTTTTTGCCTTAATTAAACATTTACCATTAACACCATCTTGAACAGGCATCGTTGTTTCAATACCTAATTCCAAATCATGGCCTCTTAATGTCAAAACTGAATTTTCCAATTCAAAATAAACATTTTCTAAAACCGGTAAAGAAGATCTAGAAGAAATAGCCTTTTCTACAATACTCAAACGTTTCATCAATTCATTACTATTACAAATAAATTTCATATTAAATTTTCCTTTTATCCACACTCAATTGAAAGATTATTATTTTATATTTATAAAGCTAGTAGTAGTAGTAGCTGTGGATATCTGGATTGTTTCCTCTTTTTAGGGTACCCATAACGTTTTCTTAACCTATATCCCTGTGTATAAAGTCTTGATATTTACTAACAACTTTAACTTACCCACATTTACTAACAATTTTCCATCAACTTATCCACAGCCGTCAAGTCACTCATCATTTTTAATATTAGACAGCAAAATATTAATAATATTTTTCGTATCATTATCAGAAACCATCAAAGTTTTGATTTTATCACAAGCGTGCATAACAGTTGAGTGGTCTCTATTTCCAAAATTCTCACCAATACGGGGTAAAGAAACATTGGTTAATTCCCGAGATAAATACATCGCAAGCTGGCGTGCATACGATAGCTCACGTGTACGATTCTTAGATGAAAGTTCTGCCTCTGTTAATTTAAAATAGTCACAAATTTTTTGTTTGATAAACGAAATGGATAACGGGTTTTCTTGCTTAATTCCAACCATATCTCGAATAACATTACTGGCAATTGAAAGGGTAACTTCTGTATTTAGAAGAGAGGCATAGGCCACAATGCGTGTTAAAGCCCCTTCCATTTCACGAACGTTATTAGGAATTTGTGTTGCAATATAATGCAAAATATCATCCGAGATTTTAAAAGAATGTAACTCAGTTTTTTTACGCAAAATAGCAATACGTGTTTCAAATTCAGGTGCCTGGATATCGGCAATAAGACCCCATTCAAAACGCGTTCTTAAACGAAGCTCTAAAGTGGGGATTTCTTTAGGAGGTCTATCAGAAGCAATAACAATTTGTTTATTACTCCCGTGTAATTCATTAAATGTATGAAAAAACTCTTCTTGAGTTTGTTCTTTTCCAGCTAAAAATTGAATATCATCAATCAAAAGCACATCTACATTTCTATATCTATTTCTAAAAGAATTAACCTGCTTATCTTTAATAGAATTAATTAACTCATTTGTAAATTTTTCAGAAGAGACCAATTTAATCGTAAGATGTGGATGTAAAGTTCTTATCCCTGTACCTATTGAATGCAATAAATGAGTTTTACCAAGACCTACAGATCCATAAATAAATAAAGGGTTATAAGCCTTATAGGGGGCCTTGGCTACAGCTTCAGACGCAGCATACGCAAAACGATTATTGTGACCCACAATAAAATGATCAAAAGTGTATTTCGGATTAAAAGAATCCTGACCTTTTTCAGTAAAATTAGAAGACGGTTTAGAAAAAATATCCAATTGCGACACCCCTTCATTTAATGACGTCTCTGAAGATAAAATATAGGAAATCATTAATGGGTTATAAGGGGTATTTAAAAAAGATTCTTTTAAAATAGGCTCACACTTTTCTTTAATCCAATTTCTAGAAAAAAGATTAGGGGTCTCTAAATTTAGAACATTATTATTATACGAAATAGCTTTAGCGGAAGATAAAAATGTTTGAAATCCTGAATCAGATAAATTTTGTTGTAGGCAGAGTGTAATTTCGTTCCAAATATCGTTCATTTTAACTTTAATCCCCAGAGTTATTAACAAGTTATCCGCAAGGCTGTGTTTTTTTAATTTTTAACTTAAAAGAGTAGGTCTGAGCATGAAATAAAGGTTTAAAATAATGTGTTAAGGGGGAATTTTTAAAAAATAATATTCTGTCCACAAAGTTATCCACAACTTTGTTAACACATGGGGATAAAACTAAAAAAGTAAAAAAAGGAGGAACTTACTATATCAGTTTTATAAATTTTTTCAAGAAAACAAAAGTATATTTAAGAAAGATACCTTAATACAATTTTAATGGAAGCGCCGACATCTAGCTGATTTGATAGTTGATGCGAAGCGGCAGATATAGCGCGTTTAATTTCATCAGGGTGATAGCCCAAAGTTTTAAGCGCAAGAATCAGATCGTCGGAAATAATAATTTTTGTGGAATTCCCAAGTGAAGATAAAGAAATATCTGACACGGAAAGTTTGGGGACTTTATCTTTCAACTCTATAATAAGACGTTCAGCAACTTTCTTGCCGATACCAGGCACACTCGTCAGAAGCGAGATGTTTTCTTGTAAAATGGCACGGATAACATCATCTGAAGACAACGTGGACAAGACCTTTAGCCCAACTTTTGGGCCAATCCCTGAAATAGAAGTTAATAGAATGAAAAAACGTTTATCTTCTGGAGACAAAAAACCAAATAGCAATTGTTGATCCTCACGAATATAGTGAAAGGTATAAATCAAAACTTCTTTTTCAAGCGCGGGCAATGTTTCAATGATCGAAGACGGAATGAAAATCTCATAACCAACGCCAGCCGCTTCAACAACTACATACCCCTCAAACACCCCTTTTAATCGACCAGATACAGAAAAAATCATAAGTAGTTACCTCCCAAACGGTTGATAAGAATGGCTATGACAAATCGCAATAGCCAGTGCATCGGCGGCATCATCTGGCTTAGGGATCACCGATAAATTAAGAAGTTTTTGTACCATATATTGCACCTGTTTTTTTTCAGCCCGACCGTATCCACAAACAGCCATTTTGACCTGAAGCGGCGTATAGCCAACTGCATTAATCCCCATTTGTTTAACAGTCAGAATAATAACGCCCCGAGCTTGGCCCACTGTAAGGGCCGTTTTAACATTGGTATTAAAAAATAATTCTTCAACCGCTACAGCGTCTGGAGAGTAGGTCTCAATAGTGGAGCGAAGCTCTTTTGAGAGGTCAAACAATCGATCTGGAAAAGATAAGTCAGGTGCAGTAACAATTGCACCATAATGCAGAAGTTTATGCTTAGAGCCAATCTTTTCTATGACGCCTACACCCGTGATAGCGATGCCGGGATCTATACCCAAAATAATCATAAAAAATTAATAGCAGATAGACACGTATAAATCGTATCTCCTGGACGAACCCCTTTCTTAAAACTCACACGCCCAGCACTCACCATCTCTACTTGATTCACATATTCAGAATCGTGAGAATAAACACGAAGTGTACAGTTTCGTATGTCAGATACAAGAACACCCAATGCATCATAAATCGCAGCATTACAGGTCACAGAATAAATACCAGACTTGTTTTTTTTCTTATAAAGATACTGTGATAAAGCAAGTCCTGCATCTTCAATGCTCATCATTTGCATTACACCCATCATAACGGCATAGTCGGGGAAATGGCCGCGTATCAGCCTGTGGGTGGTGGGATAGGTATACATACAAGTAAGAGAGCTTAAGTCGTCTTCTACATGAACGAGGGTATCAATCGCATATAACGAAAGATCTTTGAGCTGAGGGGACTTAACTAATGGGATAAAGCAACTTTTTAGTGGAGGCTGAGTAGTTGTTTCAGGTCTTTGCGGTTGAACGAAGTCAGATTTTTTAATTAAAAAAGCAGTCATATCTCCAGACGCAATAAGGTCTCCGGAAGACGAAAGCATTTCCCCCCTATATTGGTAAAAGCCAGATTTAATGCCGCGCTGAACAACTTTTCCAGTAATTTTATCCCCAGCCTCAAAATCTCTACAAAAAATAAAATCTTTAATGCCGGTATAAAATAAAAAACAATCGTGGGGAACCCCACCACAAGAAACGATAGAACCCAGGGCCAAGATTTCCATAATAACAGGGGTAATTAATGTTTTAAGCGTACGTGTTTTTTGTTTCAAAAAAAGATCGCGCCCCAAGTCGTCACCTACTGAAAGCTGTAAAGAAAACTCGCCAGATAATACAGCGCCATTGTCTACGCGTGTTACAGAATCAAGCAATAAATTTTCATAACGATGCGGTATTTTTTCTTCTATCTCAGCTCTATATATTGTGCTCATTTCTTAATCTCACTCCACCCTAAAACTTACACATACTCAGCAAGCAATTTTTTTAAATGATGCAACGATTTTGTGAGCAATCTAGAAATATGCATTTGCGACAAGTTTAACCTGTGCCCAATCTCTACTTGAGAAAGGCCACAAAAAAAACGAAGATGAATCACATCTTGTTCGCGCTGAGACAACTTGGTAAGCGCTTGATCCAAAGTTTCTTTAATTAAAACCGCATCCGACGTGCTGGCAACACCTAAATTATCCAGTAAAGTAGAATTTGTATCTTCAAAAGAACCCGATTTATACGCAGGCGAATCTAATGAAACCACTAAGGTAACTTGCGAAACCTCCATAGATTCCAAAACATGCTCTTCGGTTTCATCTAAAGCCAATGCAATTTCAGAAACAGTGGGAGAGCGTCCATCCCCTGGACAGGCCCGAATATAGGCTCTTACCTTACCCCCCAATTCCTGAATTTTACGGGGAATTTTAATGATGCGGTTTTTATCCCGAAAAAAATGCTTAATTTCCCCAATAATATTTGGTGTGGCAAACGTAGAAAAATCAACATCTTTAGAAGGATCAAACCGATTCAAAGAATTTAATAATCCTATAGTACCAACCTGCATTAAATCTTCGGTATCACTTCGATTATAAGCAAACTTTCGCGCAATATAATCGACCAGCCATTTGTATTCAATCAAGATCCCATCGCACAATGCAGGATCTCTCGTTTCACAATAGGACAAAACCAATAATTCTCTACCCGTGCGCACTTTACTCATTATAGGTAATTAAACTTCAAAAATGATCGAAAAACAACTCAAGTACAAAAAAAATACCCTTGCTGATATAATTTCGGCCACTATGTACCAATACGATTCGAGACAAATTAAGCCCTCTGATATTTATATCTCTCTTCCTGGGGGGGAGAAATATATTCCTGGGGCGCTTGAAAAAGGAGCCGCCTCCTATATAAAGGCAGACCGTAAAAAAATGGCTGAATTAGCCAATGCCTATTACGACAATCCGTCCCAAAAGCTATGCGTCATAGGCATTACCGGAACCAATGGCAAAACAACCGTGGCACATCTCGTGGGACAAGCTCTAAAAAAAGCAGGATTTAATCCCTACGTACAAGGGACGCTTACCGGCAAATTAACTACGCCGGAATCACTCGATACGATTCGCGCCATGTCAGAACATCTTCAAAATAAAGGGACGCATTTCATTATGGAGGTGTCTTCACATGCCATCGCACAAGATCGCATCTCAGGCATCATCTTTCACACAAAATTACTCACCAATATCACACAAGATCATTTGGACTACCACAAAACATTCGAGGCCTATTCTCAAACAAAATTATCTTTTATGAATGACAACAACCCCAATCGATTTTTACCTGAAACAACAGAACGGGTGCCGCTCCGTTTCGCCTCACCTTTGTCAGGCGCATTTAATTATAAAAATATGCAAGCCGCCGTTCAAATTTTAAAAGCGTGTGGACTCAATGAAGCGCAAATTCAAGATACTCTATCGAATGCAACCCCTCCTCCAGGCCGTTTTGAAACCATTGACGAAGGCCAAGGATTTAAAGTGATTGTTGACTATGCGCACACCCCCGATGGCCTAAAAAATGTATTGCAAGAAGCGCAAGTCCTCGCTACAAAAACACACGGAAAAGTTCGGGTGCTATTTGGGTGTGGCGGAGAAAGAGACCGAACAAAACGTCCCAAAATGGGCACTATTGCACATCACTATGCAGACCATATCGTTATCACCCAAGACAATCCAAGATCGGAAGACCCCGCAAAAATTATTGAAGAAATCCTAGCCGGTATACCTCAGACAAAAATACCTTGCGAAGTTATTTTGGATCGCAAACAAGCCATTCAGCATATAATCAATTTAGCCCAAGACTCAGACATCGTGATGATTGCAGGTAAGGGCCATGAGACCCACCAAATTATAAACGGAAAAACACTTCCGTTTGACGATAGAGAAGAAGTCCGAAACGCACTCAAATTAAAAAGAAAAAGTTGAATTAAATGGATATTAGTAGCGATACCCGCACACTCAAAAAAGGCCAATGGTTTATCCCTATACGGGGGCCTCATTTTGACGGGAAAGAATTTATACCCGAAGCGCTTAAAAAAGGCGCAAGAATATTAGATGTAGACCTTCCTTCCTATGCCAAAAAATATCGCAAAAAACTCCGCTGCCAAGTTATTGGAGTAACGGGCTCGGCCGGAAAAACAACGATTAAAGATATGCTTTATTACATCTTAAAACAAAAATTTAATGTGGCCCGAACCCTCGAAAATGAAAACAACGAAATAGGCACCCCCCTAACCTTGCTTCGCGCAGACGACACCACCGATATTCTAATCGTAGAAATGGGCATGAGAAAGAAAGGTGAAATTAAATACCTGGCACAAATTGTTCGCCCCACCCACGTGGTGATTACCAGTATCGGCATGACTCACCTAGAACTACTCAAAACACAGCGCAACATTGCCAACGCAAAAGCCGAAATATTTTGCCCAAAACAACAATGGGAACATCACCCAAGATACGCATTTCTCAACTACAACACCCCCTACTATAGTCTTCTAAAAAAGAAAGCAGAAAAACAAGGGTTTCAACTCTTCCCCTTCAAAGGCCAGGACAAAGTAGATGCCAACGTTAATCTCTGTTACACCATTGGCCGACATTTTGGCATATCCGATGAGGAAATTTCGCAAGGACTGGCTGAATATCAACCCTCCCATCACCGACTACGTATTTACAAGCTATCGAATAACATCACCCTGGTTGATGACACCTATAATGCCAACCCTGATGGCGTGATTTATGCCTTACAATTTATTAAACGGTTTAAAGGGCGGAAAATTTTAGTCCTCGGGGATATGCTAGAGCTTGGAAAAGACTCGGAATCAGAACATCAAAAAATAATCCAATATGTAATCGACAATGAAATCTCATGCCTCTTTACCTACGGGAAAGAAAGTGAAAAAATGCACTCGGATCAAATTTCAATAGCTCATTTCTTAGATAAAAAAAGCCTCAATAAACAGCTGTGTGACGAATTAAAATCAGGCGATATCCTTCTTGTAAAAGGATCTCGCGGCATGAAAATGGAAGAAACGGTCGACTATGTTAAGCAACATCATTAAATACATTCTGCTTTTTATTATCGGCCTTCTCGTTCAACGAACCCTTCTCTCCTGGCTAAAAAAACAACGCGCCTATCACCCCATATACGAACTCAGTCCCACAACCCATCAAAAAAAAAGAAAAACTCCCTCGTTTGGTGGCGTAGGCATTATCATCACCCTATTTCTTAGTGGTCTCTTTTTTTCATATTCAACAGAAAGTCTCTGGTGCCTTTATACAACACTTGCGTCTGCCTTAATTGGATTCTTGGATGATACGCTGGCTACCGTCTACGGAAAAAACAAAGGCCTCTCCGCCAAATATAAATTCTTACTTCAAAACCTACTCGCAATCCTGTCCCTTAGCGTTCTTCAATTCTTTATTATTCTACCGCTACCCATTCCCGTCATCATACTTGCTTATTTCTTGCTAATCGCTACACCCAATGCAACCAATCTCACAGATGGTTTAGATGGCCTGCTGTCAGGACTCGGAATACTATCATTAATCGGCTTTAGCTACTTTATCGCCAAGCATAACCTAACAGAGTTGGCCATGCTCCCCATCAGCATGATCATCGCGATAGGGGCTTTCTTAGTATTCAACAAATCCCCCGCCAAACTATTTATGGGCGACACCGGATCCCTAGCTATTGGCACTTTCTTAGCGACGCTGGCCATTGTCTTGAAAAATCCATTAATACTCATCCCTCTGGGGGCCATTTATATACTCGAAACCCTGTCGGTTATAATTCAAGTTATAAGTTTTAAATTCACAAAAAAACGTATTTTTCTTATGGCACCGCTTCACCATCACTTTGAGTTATTGGGGTTGTCCGAAACCCAAGTCGTTGGGTTATTTTGGACGATGGGGGCATTTTTTTTATTTCTATTTATAGTCTTGACCTAATCCCATGCACACACAAAAAATAGCCATTCTTGGTGACGGCATAACAGCCAAAGCGGTAAGAGAGAAATTAAACCAACTTCACATTCAAGAAACAACGGTTGATGCGGCAGACCTTATCGTTACAAGTCCTGGCATACCTCCCCATCAATATCCCAACGTCTCCTGCGAAATTATTTCTGAAATCGAGTTTGCATACAGACTGTTTAAAGAAACGGATACCCCCCCAACGCTCATAGGTATTACTGGAACCAATGGCAAAAGTACCGTCACCGCACTCTTAGCACATGTGCTTGATTGTCCTCTGGCCGGCAATATCGGTGTCCCGCTAATCACCTATGTAGGAATACTAAAAAAAGGCGCGCCAATCGCTCTTGAGCTCAGTAGTTATCAGCTCGAACAATGCAGCACTTTCTACCCTCACATCGCCATTTTTCTAAACCTCACAGAAGACCATATCGAACGTCACAAAACCATGCACGCCTATGCAGAAGCAAAGGCCAAAATTTTCCATAATCAAACCGCCTCGGACTACCTTATCTATAACCAAGACGAAGTTAATCTCAAGCCTCTCATCTCTACCAGCCTTTCTCAACAAGTCCCTTACTCCCTTCAAGATCCGGACGCCGCATTATTAAACAACCTTCCCATTCCAGGTCCGCATAACCAGTCCAATGCCCTCTCAGTCCTAAAAGCAGCCAGACTTTTAGGTCTTTCAGATACAAAAATCCTCTCCAAAATGCAAACATTCAAAGGCCTAGAACATCGCATTGAATACATTGCAGATCTCTTTTTCTGCCCGGTTTACAACGACTCCAAAGCGACCAATCCCGATTCAACATTGAAAGCCGTTAACGCATTTTATGATCCTATACATCTGATTATCTGTGGGTATGATAAAGGCCTAGAGTTAGAGGCATTTATTCGTCAACTTCATGAAAAAGTAAAAAGCATTACAGTCTTTGGAGCCATCACCGCTAGATTTATCTCGGTATCAAAAAAAATAAGCCCCCACTTCCCGCTCTACAAAGCAGATACCATAACGGATTCGCTCTTACAAATCAGTCAACACACCCAGAAGAAAGACATCATACTTTTCTCCCCTGCTTGCTCCAGCTTTGATCAGTTTAATAATTATGAACATCGCGGACAAGAATTTAAGAAGACCGTGCTAGCATTATCACAAAAACATCGGAGAAATTGATGAAAATTAAAGTCGGTAAACCAGACTGGGTCTTCCTTGGAATCATCATCACATTGGTCTCGTTAGGGATCATCATGATTTTTTCCACGAGCCCAACTATGGGAATGTCTAATTTCAACGATGGGTACTACTTTATTAAACGTCACTTTGCGTATCTTATTATCGGATTTATGGGGCTATTTTTTGCAATGAAACTTCCCCATCAGCAATACAAAAAAATGGCAATGCCAGGCCTTGTTATCTCGATTATTTTACTTGCGATGACACTGGTTCCACATCTTGGTGTCAGAATAAATGGGGCTTCACGATGGCTAAATTTAGGGTTTATACGTATTCAGCCAGTAGAATTTGCTAAATTTTTTATGATCGTTTTTGCGGCAATGTATTTAGAAAATAAAGGGAAAAATGTTGTCCGTTTTTTCAAAGGGATGTTTCCTCTTTTTATGATGCTGGCTATTCCCGTTTTAATTCTCGCGAAACAGCCCGACTTTGGAAATATTATTCTAACGATGGGAACCGTAATGGTCTTGTTGTTCATGAGTGGAACGCGCATCGTACAGTTTTGCACACTACTAGGAACCGCGTTTAGCTTAGGAGTTGTCAACATTCTTTTGCATCCCTATCAAATGAAACGTATCGAAACTTTTTTATCTCCGTGGGACGATCCCTTAGGCCAAAGTTATCACGTCATACAATCATTTATTGCAATTGGCTCAGGAGGGTTTTGGGGGTTAGGACTTGGCCAAAGCAAGCTTAAATTCACCTATCTTCCCCTGCATTACGCCGATTTTATTTTTTCAATAGTTTGCGAAGAGGGCGGTTTTTTACTAGGAACATCAGTGCTTCTAATCTTTGCCTTTCTTTTTTACAGAGGCTGCAAAATTGCCCAAGAAGCAGTCACTCCTTTCTCGTTTTATCTCGCTAATGGATTAACCATGCTGCTTGTTATCCAGGCCGTTATCAATGTGGGGAGCGTTATTGGCGTTCTACCTGTTACGGGAATCCCTTTGACCTTTATTAGTTTTGGCGGAACCGCACTGATAACGTCTCTCTTTTATAGTGGTGTTATTCTTAACATTTCCAGAAAAAAAGTCCGTGAAAAAACAGCTGAGTAAGCGTGCCTATACCTGTGGGGGTACAGGCGGACATGTCTATCCTATCATTGCTGTTGCTCAGGAATTATCTGACACAGAGTGTATCTTTATAGGCTCAGAAAATCGAGAAGATAGTCACATCATTCCTCGCTATGGATATCACTTTAAATCCATAACCGCTTCCAATAAAAGTATCTTCAAAATAATCACAGGATTTTGCCAGGCCAGAAAAATTTTAAAGCAAGAAAAAGTAACTTGCCTCATCAGCTCAGGAGGATACTTAACATTACCAGTGGTCTTAGCTGCGGCAACATATAGGCTACCCATTTTTCTCTTAGAGCAAAACGTAATTCCTGGTCGCGTCAATCGTGCCCTGTCTTACTTAGCAACACTCACTTGCCTAACCTTTGAAGAAAGTCGTTCTTTTTTTAAAACTCAAAAACTAATAGTCACCGGGAATCCTGTCAGAAAAATTTTTTTAGAAGACCCACAATTTAAGTGGATAAAAGAAATCTGGAGACCTCAATTTCCAACTCTCTTAGTTTTTGGAGGAAGCCAAGGCGCAAAAAGTCTAAACACCCTATTTTTTGAGCACCATGCCCATTTTGTAAATTCCCAAATGTGTCTTATCCACATAACGGGCAAAAATGAATTTGACGGCATCAAAAATCAATATAAAAAAATACCCAAATCTCAAATCAACATCATGCCAGAAGGCTGCCTCATAAAAAATAGCAAAGGTGATATTAAAATAATCTTAATGCCCTATTTTGAAAAAATGGATTGGCTTTATGAAAACGTTACATGGGTTGTCTCAAGAGCAGGAGCTACAACTTTAGCAGAGCTGCTTTATTTTAATAAAAAAGCAATACTGATTCCCTATCCACTCGCCAAAGACAATCATCAGGTATCTAATGCACAGGCCTTTATAAAACAGGGCCAAGGAAAATGGATTCCAGAAAGCATGCTAACTTTTGAACGCATCATACAATCCATAGAATCCCCTTTCCCAACAGAGAAAGAGCCCTTTCATAAAAATGCCAGAGAGTGCATCGCCAACCTCATCAAAGAAGACCTCCTATGTACCCACAAATAATAGATGCCAACATTAATCGTATAGCAGAAGGCCTTCGAGTTATCGAAGAGTACACACGATTTATCGTCCAACACGAAATCATCACCCAACAATTAAGCGTAATAAGAAAAAAAATAAATCTATCCGAAAAAAATCCCATTCAAAATCTCATGATTAGAAACGTCTCTCAAGATGTAAGAGCCGCAGAAGTGCCACAAAAGCGTCAAGATATCGCACATCTGCTTAAAGCAAATTTCAAGCGTGTAGAAGAAGGTCTTCGCGTCCTAGAAGAATACACGGGAGAGCCTCTTTATAACCAACTTCGTTACGAAATCTATATGATTGAAAAAGAAATTTTTCTCTACCACCTTAAGCCCACGATTAAGCCCGGTATATACCTCATTTCACATGATGTAGACATACTAGAACAAGGGTTAAAATGGAATGTGTCCCTCATTCAGCTTCGTGACAAAGAAGGCAACAAGCAAGACTTTATTCAAAAGGCGCGGTATCTCAAAGAGCTAACAAAAGCTTATCAAACTCCACTCATTATTAATGACCATATTGACGTCGCTCAGCTTATTGACGCAGATGGCTTTCACAGCGGACAAGATGACCTTTCGGTCGAAGACCAGCGACTACTCTTAGGCCCACATAAAATAATCGGGAAAACCACGCACTCATTTGAACAAGGCCTCCAAGCCAAGGCCGAAGGCGCTGATTACGTGAGTGTAGGTCCCATTTGGGAAACCCCTTCAAAACCTGGGAGAGAGGGTATTGGATTCGACTACTTAAACGCAGCGACTAAACTCAAAATTCCCTATGTGGCCATTGGCGGAATATCTTTAGAGAGCTATGAAAAACTAGTTCATTATCATCCCCCATTAATCGGAATTGTCCGAGCGCACCAAGATATTCCCGAATTACAAAAACTTTGCCTTGCCCATAGCCGTCTGATATAATCCAGACGCCCAAAATACACGTTAAGGTGGGGCAATATTCTAATACGCAGAGACACGGAATCATCACATGACAGTTAAAATTATAGTAGGGGCCCAATGGGGCGACGAAGGCAAGGGAAAAATTACAGATATTCTTGCTGAGAATATGGATTTGGTAGTGAGATACCAAGGCGGAAACAACGCAGGGCATACAGTCGTTGTTGGCGAAGAAACATTCAAGCTACACCTCATTCCATCAGGTATTTTAAACAAAAACTGTTGCTGTGTAATCGCAAATGGCGTTGTTATTGACCCTGAAGTATTATTCTCAGAAATAGAAGCCTTGCAAAAACGAGGCATTGCCGTTTCCCCTCAAAATTTCAAAATTTCTAGTATCGCCCACATTATTCTCCCTTTCCATAAAATATTAGATGGCAGCCAAGAAGCGCGTCGGCATGAAGAAAAAATAGGTACAACTGGCCGAGGTATAGGCCCCGCTTACACAGACAAAGTCTCTAGAAACGGAGTCAGGGTGATGGACTTATTATCACGAGAAAAACTGGCCAAAAAAATCTTAAATCATCACTGGGAAAATCAAATCCCTGGTCAGAACCTAGATATTGAAGGTGTAATCGATCAATATCACGCCTTTGGCCTAAAAATGCTCCCGTATGTTACAGACACCTCTTTATTTATTAATACTGCTATGGATGAAAAGAGAAATATCATTCTAGAGGGTGCTCAAGGAACAATGTTGGACGTTGATCATGGCACCTATCCCTTTGTAACCTCATCAAGCCCTATTTCAGGTGGTGCGTGTATAGGCGCGGGCGTTGGCCCTCATAAAATTGACGGTGTTTTGGGCGTTACAAAAGCCTATGTCACACGTGTGGGCGAAGGACCGTTCCCAACAGAACTTACAGATGCCCAGGGCGATCATTTGAGAGAAAGAGGCGCCGAATTTGGCACGACAACGGGTAGATCTAGGCGGTGTGGCTGGCTTGATATTGTGGCGCTTAACTATGCGATTCGCGTAAATGGCATTACAGAAATATGTCTTACAAAATTAGACGTTTTAGATGGATTAGACAGTATAAAAGTGTGCACCGGCTACAGAGTAAATGGAGAAATCATCACCGCATTTCCTCTGGATTTGGATGTATTTTCTAACGCAGACCCTATTTATGATACCCTGCCTGGTTGGAAAGAAGATATTTCTCAACTAACAGATTTTAATAAATTGCCTGCAAATGCAATCGCGTATATCCATTATATCGCTGAAAAAACGGGCGTAGAGATTAATCTGATCTCAGTTGGATCGAGAAGAAATCAAACAATCCATTTGCTAACTTTGGCCTAGAATAGGCTGCCATTGTGTTGAGTGAGTAGTCCATTTCATTGACTGGACTCTCACTGAGCGGACCCCATCAATTTCTCCAAATTCAATAATGCCATCCATAACATACTTAATGTTGTTCAGGACTTGTTCGCTCACAGTGCCTTCTTCAAGAATAAAAAGCGTTGTTACATCACCGAATGCAACTGCTGTACGGGTTATTTGTGTGATAAACCTCTGCGCAGACGGCAGGTCAAAGTTAACAAGTAGGCTAGAGATAGAGTCGATAACCCTGCGTCCACCGGCTTTGCCCTGAACACTTTGTCCTAGCGCCATGCTTGCATCTATTATCGCCCCAGAAAGCTGATTGAGTTCCAGTACACCGCGTACTGAAAAGGGTTCTTCCTCGTCAGAATTTTCCATGCCAGCCCACGAATAAGCATCTACAAATTGAATTAGATTGCTATCTGAAAATGATTTGAGGGGCTTATTAAGAATACGCTCTATCTCATGTCGAATAGGTTTGGGTGAGTCATCGATAGCTACAAATAAACACCTCTCTCCATTCTCAAGGCCCTTGCAAATAAATTGACGGCTAAAAGATGATTTCCCTCGGCCTATCGCGCCTACCAGTAGGATATTAGATCCTTTTGGAAAGCCCCCTGACAAACATGCATCCAATTCTGGCAGCCCTGTTTCTATGTTGCCTAATGCAGAGTCTGGTTTTGTGTAAGGGCCATCTTGGGTCTCCTTTGGGGCCGCGTTTTTTTGTGTAGGCTGAGAGCGTGCGTACCTAAAGAGAAGTGCTTTGACGCGCGCTTTTAACTCTTCAATATTAAAAGGTTTGGTGATGTAATCGTCGGCACCTCCTTCAAAGCCTGTTATTTTATTGTATTCATCTCCCATCGCAGAAAGAAGAATGATCGGGATATGTGCTAGTTTAGGAGTATTCCTGACAAATTTACAAACCTCGAAACCGCTTTTATTGGGCATAATAACATCGGTTATAATAAGGTCTGGCTTAATTTGTATTATTTTAGCAATAGCATCAGCGCCATCAACAGCCAGTGTTACATCGAGTCCCATATCTTTAAAGATGGCTTGTGCGAGCAATCGGATATGGATTTCGTCGTCAGCAATAATAATTTTGGTCATGCGTTAAATAGGTTGCCTCAAGACGATGCCTCGTTGAGGCAAAATTTCGAAGCTGTATTCCGAGAGTTCAATGCGGGTGCCCCTCATTTTTCGAACAAGAAGAGTTCTGATGGGCTTGTTTTGTATTTTGGTAAGTCGAAGCAGTACGATTCCTGAGGCTGCAAATTCTTCGACGCCATGTTGACTCATGCGATCAGATCCAACGGGAACGTAGGAGGTGAGTAATGTGGTTAGATCTCCACTGTCTTCTAAGGAAAAAATGAGTTGTCGAATGTAGTCTGTTATTTCTGGAAGGGCTTTTTCTGCAAAAACTAGGGGTGCAATAGGGTCTATGGCCAGACGTGTGGCGCCAGATTTCTTAACAAACGCCAAGATGTCTTCCGTAATATGATGGACATCAAGGCCCTCTTTCGCTGAGAGTTCAGTATGACTAAAGTATGAGGTGACATCCAGGATTTGCAAAATCCCATTTTCTAGATAGTCTCGCACATTCCATCCTAGAGCTTCCATATCGGCGATAATATGTTCGGGTTTTTCATCTATGGTGACAAAAATCCCTTTTTCGCCAAGACGAGCTCCCTCTAGAAGAAATTGTAAGGTAAAGATCGTTTTGCCAGTTCCGGGTTCGCCAGAAATTAGGTAGGCTCTTCCTTTTGGAAAGCCCCCAAATAAAAGTTTATCTAATCCTTCGATCCCACTCAAAACTTTATTCATAATTAAGTGGAAGTATAGCAGAAGAAGGGGGTGTATAGAAGTAAAAATCGCCCTCCTCTTATAGAAAAAGAATGCTATAATCTCCTCTCATGAAGGCTATTACTCTATCTATTGTTAATCAAAAGGGCGGGGTTGGGAAAACAACAACCGCAATCAACCTAGCCTCATACCTAAGTGATCATAATAGAAAGGTATTACTAATAGATTTGGATCCACAGGCAAATGCTACGTCTGGCATTGGATTAAGACCAGAAAAAATTGATAAGAATATCTATGATTTCTTGATAGATGGCGTTTCTATATCAGAGGTTCTTTATCCCACTCCCTTTGAAAATCTTCATGTTATTCCTTCTAGCAAAGACCTCGCGGGAGCTGAGGTTGAAATGGTTGGGATGGTTTCACGTGAAACATTGCTAAAAAAGCAGTTGGAAGAGGCGAGTAGTTTTTACGATTATATTGTTATTGATTGCCCTCCTTCTTTGGGATTGCTGACTTTAAATGCTTTGGTGGCTTCTGATAGAGCGATTATTCCTGTGCAGTGCGAATATTTTGCATTAGAAGGAATTGCGGGTTTGGTGAGTACTCTGACCTTAGTAAAGGAATCTCTGAATCCTGAATTAGAGATATCGGGCATTGTATTGACGATGTATGACAAGAGAACCACCCTCAATAAGCAGGTTGTGGAGAATGCGAGGCGGTTTTTCAAGGGGCTGGTATTTGATACTATTATTCCGCGTAATGTGCGTTTGACAGAGGCGCCAAGTCACGGAATACCGATTACCTTATACAGTCCAGATTCTGCAGGGGCTTTGGCCTACTTAAATTTAGCAAAAGAGGTGATGATCCGTGTCTAGTAGTATTAAGCCCAGATTGGGTAAGGGGCTTGAGGCCCTAATACCAAAGTCGTTTTTGGCATCTGGAAAGACAGTTATAAACATACCGATTACCGAGATTAAGCCAAATGCGTTTCAGCCAAGACTTCATTTTGATGCGGATGCATTGCGCTCCCTGTCAGAGTCCATCAAACAGCATGGGCTTGCTCAGCCTGTTCTTGTAAGGCGAAGTGATATTGGGTATGAGTTAATAGCGGGAGAGAGACGTTATAGGGCTTGTCTGTTGGTTGGGCTAGAGGTTATTCCTGCAATTGTTAAAGATATGAGCGACAGAGAGTCTCTTAAGATTGCGCTTATTGAAAACCTTGAGCGAGAAAATTTGACGCCGATAGAAGAAGCGAAAGGTTATCAGCGACTTATGGGTGAATTTGAAATGACGCATCAGGCGTTAGCAGAAATGTTTAGTAAGAGTAGGTCGGCGGTAACCAATAAATTGAGACTGCTCAAGCTTCCTGAGTTGGTACAGCGGGCATTAAATGATGGAAGTTTGTCGGAAGGACATGCTAGGTCGTTATTGAGTTTGGAGGCCGAAGTAGATATTCTGAGCCAATTTCAAAAGCTTCGAGAGAATCAGGTTAACGTGCGGGAGCTAGAGAAAATTATAGCGGGATCATCTCCAAAGTCATCAAAATCTGTAGAGGTTTCTGATCGACAGCTTGGATTGTTTGGTCAAATGGAATCTCAATTGACCGATAAATTCAAAATGCCCTTTAAAATCAAGCCTGGGCGTAGAGGTGGAAAGGTTGAGATTAAATTTAGCTCACAGGCAGAGCTAAGGGCCTTGTACCAAGCGCTTACGACAGTCTATCGTTCTTAATAAGTAAATTGTTTCACGTGAAACAATTTACTTGATCCAGTGTAAATAAAAGAAATTATCCTGTGTGCTCTTCAGAGTAAAAGAGGTCTCCTTAAGCGCGCTTAGTGCTGTATATTGAATTTCGCTAATGGGTATCCATAGTGCGGTTCCCTGTCTCGCTAGCTTCTGAGCCATTTCAATGGCTTTGTCATAAGGTGCGAAAGCTTTTGCAGTAATAATGTCAGGTCGACTCTTTGTTTGATGGGCGTAGTGCAGAATATCGTCTTGAAGAACTGTGAGATTGGAAAGAGAAAGTGTTTCTTGTACGTGCTGAAGAAATCTAGTTTTTCTGCCTTTTGACTCAATTGCGGTGATAGTTAGGTCCGGACGAGCAATAGAAAGGATAATAGAGGGTAGGCCTGACCCAGAACCCATATCTACCAATGTTTTAGCTTTTTTTGAAATTAATATTGAGAGAGTTATACAATCTTGAATATGAAAATCAAGATGTTCGTAGGCCTTCTTGGAGTAAATGTTTGTCTGTTCGTTGTACTCTTTGAGAAGCGTAATATAGGTGGTAATCAGCCTTTGTTGTTGAGGCGTTAGTGTGTCCATGATTATGTGCGGTGACCTTTTTTTTCTAGATGAACAATAAGAATCATAATATCAGCAGGGTTGATGCCTGCAATTTTTTTTGCTTCATAAATGGTACTAGGTCTAAGGCTTTGAAATTTTTCACGGCTTTCTTTCTTGAGTCCCAAGATTTTATTGAAATCTAGAGTAGGGGGAATAGGTTTGTTTTCATAAGAAGTAATTTTTTCAATTTCGTTTTTTTGCTTTTCAAGATAGCCCGCATATTTTATTTCTACTAGGGCGCGTTCGGCGAGTTCTTTTTCGGTTTCCAAAAGGAGGCCGAGATCAAGCAGGGTCTTAAAATCAAATTCTGGACGCTTTAGAAGTTGCTGGAAGGGCATACGTTGTTTTAGGCCTAATTTATCAGCCATATCGGCGCTGATGGACGTGCTTTTCCAGTGAGCCAGATACGCGTCTACTTGATTTCGTTGTGTTCTTATAAAGTTTATTTGGTCCTGAGTGATCAGGCCGATTTGATATGCTTTTTCGCTGAGGCGTGTCGTCGCATTATCTTGTCGAAGTAAAAGGCGAAACTCAGAACGAGAGGTCATCATACGATAGGGCTCGTGAACATTTTTTGTAATCAAATCATCAATCATAGTGCCGATAAAAGACTCTTCTCTTTTTAAGATAAATTCTGGAAGGCTTTTTGCACGGCAGCCTGCGTTGATACCTGCAATAATACCTTGTCCTGCAGCCTCTTCGTATCCAGAGGTTCCATTTAATTGACCTGCCAGAAATAAGTTTTTAATCAATTTAGTTTCAAGTGTTGCTCGTAGTTGACTTGGGAATACAAAGTCATATTCAACCGCGTAACCAGACTTCAGAATATGTACATTTTCTAGCCCAGGAATAGTTCTTAAAAAGGCTTCTTGTACATCTTCAGGTAGAGAAGTGTTAAGTCCTTGGGGATACCGTTCAATAGTATTAAGGCCTTCTGGCTCAATAAAAATTTGATGGCTGGCCTTATCTGAAAATCGAAAGACTTTGTCTTCAATCGAGGGGCAATATCGTGCGCCTGTTCCTTTTATAACTTTTTGAAACATGGGTGACCGATCTAAATTATTTAAAATAATTTGATGCGTGGCGGGACAAGTTTGTGTCAGGTGACAAGGAATCTGATCTTTGAATCGCTCGTTGTAAGTAGTTCTGAAAGAGAAGTGTAAAAACTGAGGATCTCCTGGCTGTAGAGTCATTTTTGAGTAATCTATCGAGCGATCATCAAGACGTGGGGGCGTGCCTGTTTTTAATCTCCCTAACTTAAAGCCAAGGTTTGCGAGACTTTGAGACAAAGATTCTGCGCTAGCTTCTCCTGACCGACCTGCAGAATGGTTATGCATCCCAATATGTATTTTCCCCTTTAAAAACGTGCCCGTAGTAATAACGACCGTTTTGCTAAAGTAAGATTTTCCAAGATCAGTAATAACGCCCTTCATAATACCGTCTTCAACAATAAAGTCATTTACCATAGATTGTTTGACTTCTAAATTTTCTTGATGAAGTATTTTTTTCTTCATGTACTGGTTATAGAGGGCTTTGTCATTTTGAGATCGAAGACATTGCACCGCAGGGCCGCGGGATCTGTTAAGTACTTTCATTTGAATAAAAGTTTGGTCCGCAGCAAAGCCCATTTCGCCGCCAAGGGCATCAATTTCACCGACGATTTGTCCCTTTGCAGGCCCCCCAATTGAGGGGTTACATGGCATGAGACCTATTGTGTCTAAACCAAGTGTAAACATGAGCGTTCTGCAGCCCATGCGGGCTGCAGCTAGTGCCGCCTCTATGCCGGCGTGCCCCCCCCCAATGATTATGACGTCATACGGGGAATCGGTGATAGTCATGACATTAGAAAGGCAGGCCGAATGCCTTTAGCCCAAAACGAAGGCTGACTGAATAGGTATCTTCTTGTTTGCCATTCTTAAAGTAAATTCTCTTGAAGTGAACCACATAATCCAGTCCATTGTCCGTAGAGTAAAGAATGTCGCTATTTAAGATTGCATTATCATCCCCAGTAAAAGAGCGGGTATAGTTTGCAACGCCAGTTGTATTGCCAATTTTATGCCATCCGATAGCTCCTGTTAATAGAGGGGTATGATGTGCATAGTTTTCATATATAATGCCGCCCTTAATATAATCATTTAGGGAGGCAGAGAAAGCACCTAAGAAACCGTTTGTTTTGTCTTTTGGTGTATTGGCTGCGTCAAGGCTAGTGGCTTCGTAACTTTCATTAAAGTAACCAGGAATAAACCCTGCTTCTAAGCTGCGATATTCAAGCTTATAGTTTGCAACAATAAAGTCACCCTTAATACCTAAGGATTGCCCTTTGCCAGTTTGTCCTTTTGTAAGTTCTGCATATTCAACATAAGGTGTAAAAAAGACACCTCCTATTGGCATGCTAATGTCTGCGGACCAGGCTTCCTCTACTGGTCTGATAATAGTGTTTGATTCAATCGTTTTATTGATACCATTTTGATCTTTAATATAATTCCCGCCAAAGACTAGAGGGCTGTTCATTAGAAAGGTTTCTGAAAGTGTATAAGAGAGGCGTCCGCCAAAAACTTGACTTGCTGTATGGAAGGCATCTACACGTATATTGTGGATGTCTAAATAGCCCTTTATGCCCACTTTATCGTTGTTAAGCTCCGAAGATCCAAAGCTTCCTGAATCATAGTTATCTATAAGAAGGCCTTGTCCGTAAGTAACGTGTTGTAGACGTCCCCATTCAAAACCTGCGATATGGTTATGGTCGTAAGCAATGCGTCTAAGAACGATGGGTTGAAGTGATGAAGGCGTCCCCTTGCCAATATAAGCGTTGATATCTAAACCGACTTGTAGGGGGCCAAAGGTTAAGTCTGGACTTCCACCAATTTTAAAAAAGTTTTTACCGTTTTCCTGAACACTTCCTATAGACAGCGTCCCATTTTGTGTTTCAAAATCACTCAGGTTGTAAGAGATTCCGGCTTGTATCGAAGAAATTCCTATGAGTACAAATAAACTCAATAGTACTATATGTTTTTTCATTACGACGTTGCTCCTCGATTAATTTATTCAGAAAACAGATTTTAGAAGTATAGCATAGCTTCTGGCTCTAATGAGAGGGCATGTGAGTTTTTACGTAACGTACAGAAGAAATGTCATCGAGAAATTTATCGCTCTCTTTATCCATTAATTTGCGCCAGGCTTCGCGTTTATGCTCTCTGTCTTTTTCGATAATCTTTCGTTCTTTTAACGCAATAATAAGCGCTTCTTTTTTTTGATCACGTTCAATTTCGGCTTCTTTTCTCTTTTGAATTTGCTGCTCAATTTTTTCTTTCAAAATATCCAAGTGCGCCTTTCGCCTATTAATTTCTTCAATATCTCGTATTTCACCAGAGGCTATGAGATCGTGAAGTTCTTGATAGTGTTGCGTTTGCGAAAGTTTGAGAGCCTCTTCTTTTTTTTGCTCTTCAATGAGTTTTAGCTCCGCTAGACTAAAGGCTTCTTGCGCCTGCATTTCATAGATCTTACGCACTTTTAAGAGTGCTTCAAGAGGATATTTAAACCGCTTACTTTTTTTTGCTTTATGGGCCATTAGAAAATCTTAATAAGATCTTGGACCGTTTGGTCAAAGGGGGGATTGTCAAAAGTGCCTTGTTGCAGAAAGCTATTTACAGCATCAATTTTCTGAATAGCGTAATCAATTTTAGGGTTACTCCCTTTGCTATAAGCCCCAATATTAATTAAATCTTCAGCATCTTGATATTGCGCAAGAACGCCACGCATTTTGCCTGCGGCGACTTTATGTTCTTTTGTAGCAACAACGGACATTAAACGACTAATGCTGGGGCCAATATCAATACAAGGGTAATGATTTTTTGCTGCAAGATCCCGGGAGAGAACCATGTGTCCATCCAAAATGCCTCGCGCGGCATCGGCCACAGGCTCGTCCATATCACCACCATCCACAAGAACCGTATAAATCGCTGTAATCGTTCCTTTGTCAGAAGTCCCAGCTCGTTCCATTAATCTTGGAAGCATGGCAAATACAGAGGGAGTATAGCCTTTTGTGGTTGGAGGCTCTCCGGTGGCCAATCCAATTTCACGTTGTGCCATGGCAAATCGGGTTACGGAGTCCATCATGAAGAGTACATTTTTGCCTTGATCCCTAAAATATTCAGCAACTGCGGTGCCTACAAGGGCCCCTTTTTGGCGAACAACAGGAGGGTTGTCCGATGTCGCTGCTATCACAACCGACTGCTTAAGACCTTCTTCTCCCAACGATTCTTCGATAAAGTCTTTAACTTCTCGACCCCGTTCTCCAACGAGACTAATCACGTTGACATCCGCTTCACAGTTACGGGCTAGCATGCCCATTAATGTACTCTTGCCCACACCGGATCCTGCAAAAATGCCAATGCGCTGTCCTCGGCCTAGCGTCAGAAGGCCGTCAATAGCCTTTACGCCTGATTTTAAGACCGTATCAATACGAGGTCTAGAAATAGGATCTGGTGGATCTTGATCAATGTCATAGAGCGTCTCCCATTCGAGGGGACCTTTGTTGTCAATCGGATTCCCCAGGCCATCTAAAACACGACCTAAAAGTTTAGGCCCTACCTTTACTTGTAAAGGGTGTCCCGTGGCCAATACTTTACTGCCAGGACGAATGCCACTAATCGACGCCAAGGGCATCAATAAAACCTGTTCTTCACGGAAGCCTACGACTTCAGCCAAGATCCATTTCCCGGGGGCCAACTCAATCTTGCAGAGTTCCATCACGCAAACGCCCTGCACTTGGGCTTCGATAACCAAGCCAACAACACGCACAACTTTTCCAACAACACGAACCAAGTCTACTTTTCGGATAGCTTCTAAGTAGGCTGAAATATCCATTCTTAACGATCTACAGAGAGGAGGGCGTTTTCAATCATCTCTAGTTTACTGTTAATTGATGAGTCGATATAGCCAAGCTTGGTATCAATAATGCAGCCGCCTCGAGAGATGCTTTCGTCTTCTTGAATAATAAAATGACGAATATCAGACAGATGTTTTGACAGTAATTCTTTTTTATCTCGTAGCAAGAGCGCATCTTCTGGATTAACCCGCATAATGACCCGATCTTTATCTGTAATGTGGCTAAGTGCTTCATCAAGAATATTAATATAAATCTGCGGGTTTTGAGTAAGTTCTGCATTTAAAATTTGTTCGGCAATTTTTGTTGAAAGACGTAAGAGATCTTCTTTGTTTCCTTTCAAAAGTTGAGCCTTCACAGCAGATAATTCATTAATAGCTTCTAAATATTCTTGTGATTTTTGTTGTCTAAAATAATCCATTTCTTCTTGGGCTTTAGCGCGCCCTTCTTGGTAGGCTTCGTTTAGGAGTCGTTTTTTTTCGGATTCTAGAGAAGCCAATTCAGCTGTTCTGAGTTGTTTGAATTCGGACTGTATTTTAGCAATTCCAGAAGTCCTGTAAGATTCAAGCTCATGATCAACGAGGCTAAAATCAAGTGGAGGAGGTGCCGGTATATTGCTAGCCTGTTCCTTAAAAGACTCTGCATAACTGTAATCCAAACTGTCTTCTGAATGAGGGGCAACTTGATTTTTAAGATCTTTGATTTTACCCACAAGCATACGGGCTCCAAATGAAACCTGAGCACCTTTAACCAAGGCGGGGTTTTGAGATTTTAAATTTAACGACTTTTCTGTACTGCCATACGACTCATGTATTTGAAGCATGGGTACTTCTACTTTAATATCTTGACTATATTTGCTACCTTTTAGAATCGACATAATGGCATCATTATACCAACCGACCCTTGAAATGGGGAGCGATTTAAAAAGAGTGTTTGGTACCCCTATAAAATAACCGCTGTTGATTTTTATTTTTTGGAATTAAAGTTGATGACAATATGTTATTCGGCTACATATTGTGTATGCGCAGTAATTCCCTGGCTGGGCGCCTGCTACATTTCTTTACAGGCGGATGGACGCATGTGGCCATGATTAATAATCCTTCTAGGCACGAAGTACTGGATTCATTACAAGATAGGGGGGTGCTATATCGCAGGACAGATGTTTTTTATAAGAAGATTGTAGCGGATGGCACGAAAAGTAGCAGCCGTAGTTCTGTATCTGAAGATCAATATGCAATAGATCGTACGGGAGCCCCTCAATCTTTTGGAGGGTTTCTGTCTATTCCCAAATAAGTTTTTACAGAAAATGGAGTGATAAAAATGATATGAGTTCGATGTATTGCTCGAAATTAGTGTGGCACACGTTTCATGATTTTGCAGGTGGCATTGACTTAGATTTTAATAGAACAAAATGCGATATCTCGAGCCTACAAAATTATTCTGATGGTGCTTGGATCGGCGTAAGTACTGATGATATTTGGGGTTCTGATAATACAACGGAATGGTGGGATCTTGAGGGTGCAGATCAATTGTCATATGTTATCCCACAATAGCTTGCGGTAGGTATGTTTAAGCTTAAATAGCTATTTATCGCTACTTGGCTTGTGATTGTCCTGATCACGGGCCAAGCCTTTTCTCAAAACAGTTCTCCGGAGTTGGTCTATTTCACACGATACAAGCTTTCTTTTTTTGGTAATCCAAAGTTGTATCTTGAAACCTTTGATCTACAAAAAAAAGTGGTGATCGATTCCAGAAAAATAGATTCGGGAGTTTCTAGTATTTTGCTTCAAAGAAATGGAAACCTGCTCTTTTTATTTCGAGAAGAGCCTGATGAGTTTAAACGTCTCCATGAAATTGTAGAATATAATCCAAGAAACCATCGATCTCATGTTTATATTAAGCACGAAAGTGCAACTCCTCAAAAAGCACTGGTTACGGATACACATCAATACTTTCTTTTCGATAATATTATTGGAAGCAAGAAATATATTCAAAAACACCCGAAACTTGTTCCCTACCAGATGGCAGGCGTTGAGGTGTATTCCAATGTAGCCAAGCCTATATTAACGAATATAATTCGTATGGGAGAATTTGATTGGGTAGAGGGACTGGATCTCAATCGTGACAAGACAATGCTTTATCTTACCGTTTATCCGATGGCCTTTATAAATAAACAAGGCGTTTATATTAACAATAATAATGGCGAATCATTTCTGTATACTGTTGATTTGAAATCAAATAAAATCATTCAAAAAAAGAATTTATCTCATAGTTTAAGGGGCATTGAATCAGTTAAAACAGTAGGTGAAAAATTGTATATCACGGCATTGTTTAAGAATACCCACAAGCATACCTATGGAGGAGAGGATCCCTCTCAGCTTAATAAAGATCTTTTTGTTTTTAATGCAAAAACCCTAAAGCTGATCAAGAAATTCCACTTAGAAGGAATGGCTAGAGACATATATTCAGTGCCAGAAGACCATCGATTATTTGTTTTCCATGAAGGTACCCTTGGCAGTAATCAGTCTGCTGTAACCGTTGTGGACACAGATAAAGATAAATCAATCGGCCTGTTTAATATCACCAAACTTAGAAAGATTTCCTATGTCGGATGCCATTAATTATTTCTGATTACAGATGACAATCTCATGATATTGGATACCAAAACGCTAAAAATAATTAAGACAATACCCGGGTCGTACGCGCATATTGCGGAGAGAATGTAACAGATGTTTAACAGATTATTTATTGCTTCTTGTCTTCTGATTACCTTGATCACAGGTCAGGCCTTTTCTCAAAGTAGACAATCAGAAGAAGTTGCCCAAGATTTGAAAAATTTTAATCTGCCCTCTGCCAAAAATAGAGATGTTGAAATTATTCCTCCAGGCCCCTCAACTGGTACGAAAAGAGGGCTCGTTGACATATGGTTAAACAAAAGCTCGACAATAAAAATGAGAGCGCGATATTCAGGGCATCTTAGAAAAGCCTCTCATACTAAAGGTGCTCCGATAGAAAAGTTTTCAACTGAAACAGGGAAGTGGATACCCTTTGATCCTGAAGACCATGCCACCAAAAATAATTAAAACCTTACTAGGGGATCATACACAAATAATTTCCCCAATAGCAAGCGAGTCACTTGTGCCTAAGGATCTTAATTCTGGGCGAGCTCATAGTAAATTTCTGTTTACGGGTTAAATCTTCATAGCCTCTTCAGATTTCAGAAGGTCTTGACCGCCCCTGTCATTCCCACTTCCTTCGTCATTCCCGCGAAGGCGGGAATCCAGGAAATCCTCTGATAAATCTCTCCAATGGGGATTTTGTTTTTCAATAAGCTTTAATTTCCAAGAGCGATTCCATTTTTTGATTTGTTTTTCTCGATATATGGCAGATTCAATACTATTGCCACATTCATAATAAACAAGCGTTTTTACCCCATATTTTTTTGTAAATCCTTCATGAATTCCTTGTTGATGCTCATAGACTCTACGCATTAAATCAGACGTAACCCCCACATACAAAGTGCCGTTTCTTGAGCTGGCCATTATATAAACATAGGACGATTTTTCCACAACGATAAAAGCATACTGGATTCCCGCCTTCGCGGGAATGACGGGAATAACATTGGGCTAAGGGCTCATAGATAAATAACTTCCACAATAGCAAGCGAGTCACTTGTGCCTGAACCTGAGGATCTTAATTCTTGGCGAGCCCTAGGGTCGTATGCTCATATTACAGATCAATTGTAAGTGACGCAGCCTCAACATATAATGAAGGTTCAAAATGATCATCTATCCTAAAATAAATCCGGTTTTTTTAACCATGGGCCCCATAGAACTGAGATGGTACGGCTTGGCCTATGTCGTGGGTATTGTAGGCGCGATTTTTCTTTTAAGGAAAGAATTTAAAAATCGTTTAGCTCTCACAACAGATGACCTTTTGAATGTCATAACGTATTTGATTTTGGGTGTATTAATTGGGGGGCGCCTAGGCTATATCCTCTTTTATGACCCTATTTATTACATGACACATTGGGTCAAATGCCTGGCGATTTGGGAAGGGGGAATGTCCTATCATGGGGGAGCATTAGGCGCGATGACGGCCGTACTGATGTTTGCAAAACACTTCCGAAAAAACGCCTGGATTTTGCTAGATTTATTAGGTGTTGGATCCACAATCGGCATTGCCCTTGGACGACTCAGTAATTTTAGTAATGGCGAATTATATGGGCGTGTATCGTCTGTTCCGTGGGCCATGGTCTTCCCGAATGGAGGGCCTTTGCCACGCCATCCTTCTCAGCTGTATGAGGCAGGTTTAGAGGGCATGCTTTTATTCGCGATCTTATATACGCTCTTAAAAAAAGTGCAGCTTAAAAGTGGCGTTCTTTTTGGGCTATATGTACTGGGGTATGGCGTTATTCGATTTGGCTTAGAATTTCTGAGAGAACCAGACGCCCAAATTGGGTTAGTCTGGGGACTTATAAGTATGGGCCAGATATTAAGTCTATGTATGATCGTGGCTGGAGCAGGGCTTATTTTTAAACGTGCTCGCTAAGATATTTCTCGGCCTCTAGTGCTGCCATACATCCTGTCCCTGCAGCCGTTATAGCTTGACGATAGACTTTGTCCTGAACATCCCCACAGGCAAAAACGCCCGCTACAGATGTCTCTGCGGTCCCGGGTTTTGTTAGGATATAGCCACTGCTATCAAGTGCTAGTTGCCCTTCCAGGAAATCAGTATTAGGTTTATGCCCAATCGCATAGAAAAGGCCTTCTGCGTCTATGGTAGACATGGCGTTGGTGTCCTGATGATGGACTTTAACCTGCGATAACAATTTATCACCAAGAGCTTCTACCAAAACCGTATTCCATAAAATATGAATTTTAGGGTGATTCAAAATGCGTTCTTGCATCGCTTTAGATGCTTTAAGACGATCAGTTCGAACCAACATCGTAACGCGGGATGCAAATTTGGTGAGATAAGTCGCTTCTTCTGCCGCAGTATCTCCACCTCCAACAACAACAAGTGGTTTATTTCTGAAAATGGGAAGCCCTCCATCACATACTGCACAAGCAGAGATGCCTTTCTGCCAAAGCTCGGATTCTCCTGGAACACCAAGCCGTTTGGCCGTTGCACCTGTTGCAATAATAATGCTTTGGGTAGAAATAATTTGATCTCCTACAAAAACTTTGTAAGGCATAGAAGATAAATCAATTTTATCAACAGTTTTCGTTTCGATACGCGTCCCACATCGAATTGCCTGTTCTCGCATCTTGCACATCAATTCGGGGCCCATAATCCCTTCGGGAAATCCAGGAAAATTTTCTACGTCTGTGGTGGTGGTAAGTTGTCCGCCAGCTGCTACGCCACCTGCCATTTCACCCTCAAACATAAGTGGTTCGAGCCGTGCTCTTGCTGCGTAAATAGCGGCGGTGTGTCCCGAAGGGCCTGATCCAATAATGACAACGGATTCCGTCATAAGTATCTCCTTTTAGCGTAGGTTAAAGTTGAAAAAAATCTGATCCGTGGGATTCTTTGGATTTTTTTTGTAAATCCTGAGGAGGGGCGTCTAACTCCTTCCAATAACTTTCCACAGTGGTTGAGCTGTTAGTTTTGTAGTCATTAGGTTTTCCGCTATCCCAATTAACGGCACGTTGAACAAGCCCCGAGGGTCTGGAAAAATCTTTTGCTGGAACATCTTTAAGTGCAAAGGTCATAAACTCACGCCACATTAAAGCGGGAACCCCACCTCCAGTGACCTTATTCATAGATTTATTATTGTCGTTGCCTACCCAAGTTGCGGTGACCAATTGCGGAACAAATCCAATGAACCAGGCATCTTTGTAGTCTGATGTTGTACCCGTTTTACCTGCTGCAGGGCGACCTATACGTGCATTTTGGCCTGTTCCATTATTCAAAACTCCACGCATCATATCAACCAGAGCTGCAATTAAATTCTCATCAAAAACAGGTTTGTCATGTACGCGGCTTTCGTAGATTAAATTACCGTCTCTATCTTCAATACGCAAAATAGACGTAGGTTCTACAAGATGTCCATGGTTAGCAAAAACGCCATAGGCTTTGGTTATATCAAACATAGTCACTTCATTGGCGCCAAGAGGAAGAGACAAAACAGGTCGGATAGGGGTGGAAATACCCAGCGTTTTGGCAATACGAACAACGTTTTGCGGACCGACTAAAGCATTGAGTTTTATCGCAATAATATTAATAGATAACTCAAGTGCACGGCGCATCGGAATCTTGCCTAAGTACTGATTGGTGTAGTTTTTAGGGCTATATCCCCCTTTAACAGAAGTAAAGGTAATGGGCGAATCGTCGACCAGTGTTCCAGGGGAAAATCCTTTTTCAAGAGCCGCCAAATAGACAAACGGTTTGAAGGCCGATCCGGGTTGACGCAAGGCCTGTACAGTACGATTGAATTGGGTTTTCTGAAAATCTGTACCGCCTTGCATGGCTTTGATATAACCGGTCGTAGGATCAATAGACAGCAGGGCCGACTGGTCAAAGTTAAGGCTTGGCACATGTTCGCCACCTACAATGCCGGGTTGTTTCGCCATTTCAGCGTATTTGGCGGTGATTTCTTCGGCTTTTTCCTGCATTTTATAATCTAGCGTCGTATAAACTTTCATGCCGGATGTATAAGTGACGGCCTCTCCATACATGTCAGAAAGTTTTTGAATGACGTAAGTTGTGAAATATGGGGCTCTGTAGCGAGACCGTTGGCGTTTCAGGAGTAAAAGGGGTTGGGCGTACGCAATATCGGCATCTTCTTGTGTGATTAGCTTAATTTCTTTCATGCGTTTCAAAGCTGTTAGTTGGCGAGATTTAGCACCTTCGTAGTTTTTAAAGGGACTATACAGCTCGGGACCCTTCAAAATGCCCACTAAAAATGCCGATTCAGCAAGCGTTAAATCACTGGCCGATTTCCCAAAATACATTTGGGACGCAGACTCTATGCCGTATGCGTTATGGCCCCAATAGACTTGGTTTAGGTACATTTCGAGAATTTCGGTTTTGGTATATTTTCGCTCAATTTCTACAGCCAACATCATCTCGGATAATTTTCGACCCACATGCTTACGTCTACTTAGAAAGAGATTCCGGGCTAGTTGTTGGGTCAATGTGCTGGCACCCTGTACAAACCCTCCCGATTTAATGTCCACCGCAATGGCGCGTAATATCCCAATAGGATCTACCCCATGGTGCGAATAAAAGCGTGAGTCTTCAATAGCGATAACAGATTTCTGTAAAATGGGAGAGATTCTTTCAATGGGAATAAAAACACGGTTTTCTTCGTGGTGTAAATCGGCAAGTAAAGTCCCGTCGGAAGAGTAAATTTTGGTGGTTTCTGAAGGAATATAGGTGCTGATCGTATCGACGTCTGGGAGCTTGCTGGATAAATAAAACGTCATACCTCCCAAAACGATAGAAGAAAATGCGCCACCTATGACAGCAAACACAAGAATTTTCTGAAAAAACGCAAAAATCCGGCGCTGACCAGTGCGCTGAGATTGGTACTTAGCGCCCATTGAGCGAGAAGAAGTTCTGGAGATTTTTCCTATAGAGTGTCGGGAACGGAAGATCAACTTGAAGCGGCCTCCTAAACTTGATATGCTCAAAGACAAAGTTTAATTGTACCAATCTTGATCTAAAAAAAGAAGCCGACGCGAACTCATGCTTATTACGAATCAAAACCTTCAACGCGGACTCGAGACAATACATCCAAAAAATCTAACCGAAACGCTCCTATCCTCTCAAAAACCATTAACCATTAAATGGGGCGCAGATCCCTCAGCTCCAGATCTGCATTTGGGCCACATGGTGGTACTTAATAAGCTTGCCCTCCTGCAATCTTTGGGGCACCAAGTGTTATTTCTAATTGGGGATTTCACCGCCATGATTGGAGACCCGACAGGAAAATCCGAAACCAGAAAACCCCTCACGTCCGAACAAGTTCTAGAAAATGCCAAGACCTATCAAGATCAAGTCTTTAAAATTTTAGATCCTAAAAAAACAACAGTCGTTTTTAATAGTACGTGGCTTAGTAAATTAACGGCTACGGACATCGTCAAACTAACAGCACACTACACCGTTGCTAGAATGCTCGAAAGAGACGACTTTTCCAAACGCTTTAAAAGCGAACAATCTATTAGCATTCACGAATTTTTATACCCGCTTTTTCAGGGCTACGATTCGGTAGAATTAAAAAGCGATATCGAAATAGGTGGTACAGACCAAACCTTTAACTTACTCATGGGCCGGCATCTACAAAAAGAATACGGACAAAAGCCACAGGGTGTCATCACAGTCCCCATTCTTGAAGGTCTAGACGGCGTCCAAAAAATGAGCAAATCTCTCCATAACCATATCGCAATTTTAGATACCCCAAAAGAAATGTTCGGCAAGCTCATGTCTATTCCAGACACGCTCATGCCAAAATATTATGATCTTCTGACAACCCTAGATTTCTCATTAGAAATCCACCCAAGAGACGCTAAAATCACGCTAGCAAAACATATCGTCACGCGTCTCCATAGCGCCCAAGATGCCGAAGCCGCTCACGAAGAGTTCCTCAGAGTTTTTTCACAAAATCAAATCCCAACGGACATTCCAGAAGTACACATTCAAGACGAAATACGTCTCGATGATTTTTTGTTGCAGCACAAAATTGTACCTTCTAAAAAAGAAGCCCATCGCTTGATTCAACAAGGT
This sequence comes from Candidatus Margulisiibacteriota bacterium, assembly GCA_009691415.1. Taxonomy (GTDB): domain Bacteria; phylum Margulisbacteria; class Marinamargulisbacteria; order SXXA01; family SICP01; genus SICP01. The sequence continues at coordinate 1,528 of SICP01000003.1, read as the reverse complement.
GCTGTGACCGTAGAGGGCGAAAAAGAAATGGATCCATTCAAATTATTAACAACCCAAAAAAATTATCTCATCAAAGCGGGAAAAAGAAATTGGATACACATACGCGCATGAGAAAACTACTAGTCACAAGCGCGCTTCCCTATGCCAATGGCCAAATTCACCTAGGCCATCTCGTCGAATACATTCAAACCGATATTTTTGTTCGCTATCAAAAGCTCATAGGAAATACCTGCTATTACATGTGTGCAGATGACACGCATGGTACCCCGATAGTTATCTCGGCAAAACAACAAAATATCACGCCGGAAGCCCTCATCGCATCCATCCATAAAGACCACGTCCAAGACTTTAAAGCCTTCAATATAAACTTCGATCATTATGGTTCAACAAACTCCGAAGAAAATCGATGTCTAGCCGAAGAAATCTTTCTTAAAGCAAAAGAAAAAGGCGCCATCTACGAAAAAGAAATCGAACAATATTACAGCGAAGCAGATGCCATGTTCTTACCCGATCGTTTTATCAAAGGCACCTGTCCCAAATGCAAAACCGAAGACCAATATGGAGACTCCTGCGAATCCTGTGGCGCAACCTACGCCCCAACAGATCTTATCAATCCCAAAAGCACCCTTTCTGGGGCAGAACCCATTCTCAAAAAATCTACTCACTATTTCTTTGAACTTTCCCAATTTTCTGACCCATTACAAACCTGGATCAATAATGAAGAACATCTCAAGCCAGAGCTACAAAATAAGCTGCAAGAATGGTTTAAAACAGGTCTGCAAGATTGGGACATTTCACGCGACGGGCCGTATTTTGGATTTAAAATTCCAGGCACAACTGATAAATATTTTTATGTTTGGCTAGACGCTCCGGTGGGATACATTGCAACAACGCAAAAATGGTGTCGCGAAAACGATATTCCGTTTGAGCCCATTTGGAAAAATAATGAATTCGAAATCCACCACTTCATCGGTAAAGACATTCTCTATTTTCACGCACTATTCTGGCCAGCAATGCTCATGGTGTCAGAGTACAGTCTCCCCCAAAAGTTACATGTTCACGGCTTTCTCACCATCAACGGCGAAAAGATGTCCAAGAGCAGAGGCACTTTTATCACGGCCAGGCACTATTTAGAAAAATTCAGCCCCGAATTTTTGCGGTATTATTACGCTGCAAAATTATCCGGAAGCATTGAAGATATTGATCTCAATATGGAAGATTTTATCTATCGGGTAAACTCTGACATCGTGAATAAAGTAGTTAATATTGGAAGCAGGTTAGGATCCATCGTCACTAAAAAATTAGACGCAAAGTTAACCACGATTGATAAAGCAGGTCACGTCTTACTCGATGAAATATCAGCAGAAAAAGACGCGATTTCGGCCTGTTATGAATCCCTAGACTACGCCAAAGCTATGCGTACTATCATGTCTTTGGCCGATAAAAGTAATAAATATATCGACGAGAACGCACCCTGGTCCGCAGTCAAAGACTCTCCAGAACAAGCCGCCATTATTTGTACAACGGG
>SICP01000017.1 GCA_009691415.1 Candidatus Margulisiibacteriota bacterium | reverse complement strand
TTGGTGGTCCGGATTGTAGAATAGTCTGAATAGGTTTGTTCTATGACTCTGACTTCTGTTCTTAGCCCGCTTGTATATCTTCTGGCCAATTGTGCGGCAATGTGGGTACGTTTGTAAATGAGTAACTGATTTTTCCATTGCTGTCTGCGATGGAAGTTGAGGTGCTAAGTTGTGAGACGGTGCCGTCAGATTTTACTTTTTCGAGTACTACGTTATAGGTTGCCGGATCTAGAATCTGAGCTACTTTTTGTTTCTGCAGCACAACCGGAAATACTTAGTGTAAATAATATAATAGAGAGTAGCGTGAGATATTTTACGGTCAATTTTTTGTGGTTATATTTTTTTACTGTAAGTAGCGTTACGTTGTGTAATGATTTATTCATCGCGAGATCCCCTTTTTTTGATATGTTTTTACGATGTTCCCAGTTTCTTTTTTTTGGAAACATTTATTTTTTCCTAATCGATGATTTGATTGACATTGAGATTGAGTCTCAGTACAATTTCTTTGATTTAATTTATTCATGAAGGAGTTTGGTATGTTAAAGAGAATTTGGTTGCTGGCTATTTTGGTGGGATTAGGAGTGTCGGTTGTATCTGCAGACGAACGTCGTTTTGCTTATAATTATGAAGCGGATACTTTGCCTCAGGGGCATTTGGAATTTGAAAATTGGGTGACGCTTCGGACTGGTAAAGAGAATGGTCATTATTCGCGCTGGGATTTACGCCATGAAGTGGAGTATGGGCTTACGGATCATTTGTCGACGGCTCTTTATTTTAATATGTCTCAGAAAGATACGGTATTTTCTTTTGAGGGATTGAGTTCGGAATGGAAATATTTGATTTCTAGTCCACTTGTTAATCCGGTGGGTGTTTTGGTGTATGGTGAAGCACGTTATTCTGGGCAAGAGCTTGAGTTGGAAGAGAAATTAGTGTTACAACGTAATCAAGGGAATATGACGTATGTTGCCAATATTTCGTTTGAGCAAGAATGGGCTTATACGGGGAATACGTCTACGAAAGAAAGTGTTTTTGAGGTTACTGCCGGCGCTGCATATAAATTAAATCCCAATTGGACTGTCGCTTTAGAAGCCAGACAGAATTCTCACTATACGGGTTTATTCATGAGTGATTATGAAAACGTTGCGTTGTTTGTTGGTCCTACGATTTCGTATAGTGACGGTAAATTTTGGACGGCGTTTAGTGTACAACCCCAGATCTATGGTGACCCTAAAACCAAGAATAATTTGGAATTGCATGATCACGAATCGATGGAAGTACGTTGGCTAACCGGTATTGTTTTTTAATTCTTTTCTTATTGTGTGCTTGGCCTATCTCGGCAGGCACAACGGTTTATTTTACAAGGCCTGCGATACTAAAGTGGGCCTTTCCGGCTTCTCAGGAAATTGTGACGGAATCGTTTCGAGTTTCTGATAAGCCGGTTATTTTTTATGTGGGGAGGGTGAACCATAAGCCTATGGGTTATCTGTATATTGGCGATGAAATAGGGAAGCATCAACCGATTTCGTTTGCGGTGCTTTTGGATCGTAATGGTATGGTAAAGGGTATGCAAGTGATGTCCTATCGGGAAGTGATCGGGGATGGGATTCGAGTCCCGCAATTTATGAAGCAGTTTATTGGTAAAACACAGGCTGATCCTATACGGCTTTCTAAAGATATTGATGGGATATCTGGTGCAACGTACTCATCTTTGGCTTCTACTGTTTTTGTTCGTAAGGCTTTGGGTTTATTTAAGTATTGTTATAAGGAGGATCGTGCATTGTGAAGGTTTTTTCTCAGTCTAAGTATAAGTTATCGCAGATGCATTTTGGTATGCGTGTAATGATCGTATTTTTTTTGTTAATGATTTTAATGGGGTTTGGCTGTGGTCTTATTTTGGGGATTCAGAAGATGGGATTTTCGCCTAGTGCTATTGCCCAATATTATCGTGGGAGTGGGGATGATATTGCGTATCCGAAGTCGCTTTTGGAGTTACTTGAAACGGCGCATTTCCATTTTATTGGTATGCCACTTGTGTTTTTGGTAGTGGGACATTTGGCGATGATGACGTCGTTTTCTTCGAAGGCGATAGGTCGATTAATTGCGATTGGTTTTGTGGGAATTTTTTTAAATATTATGTCTCCGTTTTTGATTCGCTTTTTGGGTGCGGGGTTTGCGTATGGGGTGATGGTGAGTGTGGGGTTGTTGTGTGTGGCTTTTGTTGGATTGGTTGGGAGTGTTTTTTGGGAGCTTAAGAACTAGGGTTTTTGTATAAGACTATTCCGACGCGATCAATGTGATTTTTGAGTTTAGTATTTGTGACGGTTTGATAGTCTAGTATGTCAAAAAAATACGGGAGGGGGTCTCTTCGTTTAGAATTGCCGAAATTCTGGCGATATCTTCATGGAGTGCTATTCCCTTCAGTGCGATGTCGATGTCGGACCCTGGTTTCGAGGTTCCTTTTGCACGTGATCCGAATAAAATTGCACTCTCTATTTTTGAGAATGATTTGAATACACTTAGGATTGTGTTTAGATCGGTGTTACTAAGATTAGTTTGTGTCATAAAGTGGTTTAAAATGCAGGTAAAGTTTTTGGAGGAGAGGGGCAAATTGTTCTTGAATGAGCTTTGCTACTTCTTTGCTTGTGGCTTCATCATAGGTGTGGGTTGTTAGATTTCGTTTGTCAAGTGCGTTAAGCCAGGCATGTCCTTCTGTGATGAGTTCCATTTGTAGCGCTTGTTTGAGGGTGTCTCTGGGACTTTTTGGGTTGTAACCCACTTCTTCTAAACTCGCCAATATTTAAATTTATTGGTGAAGCAAAAAGTGATTGTCGCTCGGAGTTATTACTTCAGTTATAGTTTGGTTTTCATCAAATTTTATTTTCATAAAACGATCTTTGCTTTTGGGGGAGAGCTTTTCTAAAATGTCTTTTAGTAGGCGGGCGTTTGTTTTAGCTAACTGAAAAAGGATAGGGCGTTGTTTAGTTATTTTGTATTTTAGTATTTCTTTGATGATTCTGGTATTTATTTTCGTACTATCTAGGTTAGATAAAATAGTGCCGAGGTTCTCCACCGGTCAAGCCCCTATATTTTTGGTAGCTTCCTTTTCTATCGAGTTTTTAAACTTATCTGCCTCTTGCGACTATAAAAAGCAATTCGTAGGTGGCAATTATGGCGTGATATTTTTGCCTGTAGTTAGTGTCTAGTCTTTGTAGTTTTTTGTGTGTCCAGATGGGTGGGGCCGTTGGATTGTGGGTGCCTGTTTTTTGGATGTTTTTGAGTAGGGTGTAGAGAGTGGGGTAGGTTTTTGTGTGTGTTTCTCTTGTGAGGCGGGTGTGTGTGAATCTGCTTGCTAGGGTGGCTGACCAAGTGATGAATTTTGGGAATTTTTGTGCGGGAATGGGGTGTTGTGTAGCGTTGGCTAGTTCGTGAAACGTGTTGGGGCCGAAGCAGGAGAATAACAAGGTGCCTTGGGAAGTTAAGAGTGAATGTAATTTTTTGACGAGTACGTGTGTTGGGGTGACCCAATGGAGTGTTGAGCTAGAAATGATGAGGTCGTAGGTTTGGTCGGATTCAAACGTTAGAATGTCTGATTTTTGGAAAGTAATGTTTGGGGCACTAATTTTTTTTTGGGCTTCTTGTAGCATTTCTTCGGATAGGTCGATTGCTGTGATGTGTGCGTTGGGATAGTGAGTAAGAAGTTTTTGTGTGAGGTATCCGGTTCCACATCCGATTTCTAGTATATGGGTTGCGTTTTGTGGGAGTGGTTTTGTGAATAATATATCGGCGGCTTGGGTTTGGATATGTGCGTGGGTATCGTATGTTTTAGCGGCTTTTGAGAAGGCTTTTGTGAGGGTCATGGGGAGTTATTTGGAGCGGGAGAAGGGTCTCGAACCCTCGACATTCAGCTTGGAAGGCTGACGCTCTACCAACTGAGCTACTCCCGCAACGGTTTTGATTTTAGTATAGGTGGCCTGATTTTTAAAGAGGGATGCAGTACACTATGAGTATGGTTATTGGATTAACAGGTCGTGTGGGTGTCGGAAAATCTTTTGTCGCTTCACTTTTGGTGAAGACGTTTGATATTTTGCATTTGGATTTGGATATTATTGGACATGAAATTTTGCTGGATCCTGTTGTGCAAGCTGCTGTGCTAGATCGTTTTGGGGTTGCTGATCGTGCTTCTCTTGGGGCGATCGTATTTTCTGATAAGAAAGCGTTGCAGGATTTGAATGCGATGATGCATCCTAGGATGAAAGCGTTTGTTTTGGATCAGCTAAAATTAGCTGCAAAGCCAGTGGTTATTAGTGGTGCTTTGTTAGATGAAATTGGGCTTATGTCTGTATGTGATCAGATCTGGGTGGTGGATGCGCCTGATAACGTGATTCGTGAAAGAATCGGTGAAAAATTTGATAAAATTATTTCTGTGCAAAGATCTAGAGACGCGTATTTGGACGAAGCAGACGTGGTGTTTCATAATGTTCCGGATGAGGATGTTGAGGTGCAAGTTGTAAGTGCTTTTGATTATTTTGTTTTAAGGAGTAAAAATGACTAAGACGATTTTAAATTTATTTTATATTTTGGAAGTGAGGTATGGGGTTTCGGAGGCCGTAGTTACGTCTGTGGCTGGGATCTTGTTGTTGTTTGTGACTTGGTTGAGTTATCGGGTTTTTAAATATCTGTTTTTAGGTATGGTTGAGGGATTGATTAAGCGGTCTCATTCGCATTGGGATGATGTGTTTTTGGCGCACAAAGTGTTGTCTCCTATTCCTGCTTTTTTACCGATTATTTTGTTGTATACGACATCGGGTATTGTTTTGGAAGATCACACGTCTTTGTATAAGACTATTCAGAAATTATTGTTAGCGATGGTTGTTATTGTTGGTCTTCGTATTGCGAGTCGGTTTGTGGATGCGATGATGACGCTTGCAAAAGAAGTGCCTGTTTTGCGACATAAGCCGCTTACGAGTTATGCACAGGTGTTTAAAATTGTTTTGTATGTGGTGTCCGTTGTTTTGGTTCTTTCAACATTACTTGGAAAGAGTCCGTGGTTGTTACTGAGTGGACTGGGTGCTGTTGCGGCTGTTTTATTGGTTGTTTTTAAAGATGCCATTTTGGGGTTTTCTGCAAGTTTGCAATTGTCTGCCAATGATATGGTTCGTCCTGGTGATTGGATTGAGATGCAAAAATATGGTGCGGATGGGGATGTTTTGGATGTATCGCTTACGACTGTAAAAGTGCAGAATTTTGATAAGACGATCACGACTATTCCTAATTATGCTTTGATATCAGATTCGTTTAAAAATTGGCGGGGGATGTTGGAGTCGGGAGGGCGACGGATACGACGTTCGTTGATGATTGACACGTCGTCTATCCAATTTTGTACACCAGAGATGCTGGATAGTTTTTCTCATATTAATTTACTGAAAGATTATTTGGCTAAGAAGCGTGCAGTTTTGGATCAAGAAAATCAAAATCAAACCAATTTGTCTGTATCTGTGAATGGTCGGCGTCTGACAAATATTGGTACGTTTCGTGCATACGTAAAAGCATATTTGTGGCAGCATCCCAAAATTCGTCGGGACATGATGTTCGTTATCAGACAGTTGCCTCCTAGTGCGCAGGGATTACCGCTAGAAGTGTGCGTATTTTCTACGGAGCAGGATTTGGTGCCTTTTGAGGAAGTTCAGGCTGATATTTTCGATCACTTGCTGGCAGCGATACCTGAATTTAACTTGCGGGTGTTTCAGGAGCCTACAGGGGCAGATTTTGGGCGATTGGTTTAATTGCATCATGATGAATTAATTGAATGGTCGACAGCACAGAATGCTACAGTTTATCCAGACTCAAGAATCTGTTTCCAACTCTGATATTCGTGTCTTTTTAGATAAATCTTGATAATCAGTGTCTCGAATTACGATTGTTCGTGATTTAGATATACTGATTAAAATAAAGGAAATTGAAAACCAGAAATTTAGTGCTTTGACACAGGGGTGCTATTAAGGAGCATAGAGAAGCTCCGGGGCATGCAAAAGAAGAAGCTCTTATGATTTTGAATAATAAAGAGGCGATTGACTATATTCTGTCTCATCCTCAAGATTGTCAAACGATGGCACTCAAAAAGATTGAAGATGTTCATCGATTGCTGATACAAAAATTACCTGGTGTTTGTCATGGAATTCGCAATAGTGTGGTGTTTATTCTTGCAACAACTTATAGACCTCTTGATAATTTTAATCAACTTAAAGTAAGTCTTAAAGAAACGGTTGTCGTGATTAATCGCTCTGTACCAGTATTTCAAAAAGCTCTGGCTGCTATTGGCTTGATTTCTTATGGTCAACCTTTTGTGGATTGTAATAAACGAACTGCTCGTTTGGTTGGCAATGCTATTTTCATGCACACAAAGTATGCCCACTTTTTTACCGTAGCGTTGATTTGGTGGAATATAAAAAAGTGATGTTGCTTTTCTACGAAAAAAATAGTTTAAATTATCTTAAAGAACTATTTATTACACAGTATGAATTTTCTGTGAGAATTTATTTTTCGATTTAGACGGATTTCAAAAGTATATAAATCAAAACCCCAGTTACTGAAATATAAAGCCAAATGGGATAGGTAATTCGAGCGATTTTTTTGTGCCAGGTGAAATTTTGTGTGAGTGCAAAGAAGAACGTTGTTAAAATGAGCGGGAGTCCTGCGATGGTGAGTAGGATATGAGAGCTTAATACAAAGAAATAGATGGGGCGGATAATGCCTTGTCCTAAGAATTGGCTATCACCGTGTAAGCTGTGGTAGATGATGTAGGTAATTAAAAAAAGTGTGGAGCAAATGAAGGCTGAAATCATGAAGCTGAGGTGGGTTTTTTGCTGCCCTTTTTTAATTGCGATAAGCCCTGCGATGAGACATACTATACTGGATGAATTTAGAATGCAGTTTATGAGGGGCAATATCGCCACACTTTCAGGATAATTTGCTGGTTTTTGTTTGAGATAAATGAGCCATACTAAGAAGATAAACGCAGAGGCACTAATTGCTAGTATCCATGTGATGGCCGTTTTGGTGCTGATTTGTTTCATGCGATTATAATACGCGGAAAAGGAGTTTTTTGTGAAGAAGTTTTTACCATTAAATATTGGCCCTTTTTCTTGGACGATGTTTGGTCTGCAGTTTTTTTATTTGTATCAAGTCGCTGCTAGTAATGACATGGGAGGTCTAAGTTTTTCTTTATGGAGTTTGGTTTTAATTCCAGTGAGTATGTTTACGGTATTGCTTTTTTTTCAATTTTTATCAGCTGCATTTTCGAAGTCTAGATGGGGAATGGTGGCGGCTTCTTTTGTGGGTCTGGCTATTTATGATTTGGTCATTGGATATCAATTTTCATCACGTGATTTAGCGAATTGGTCTGTGATTGCGGATAATATTTCGTCTGCGTTTTCTATGGAGGCGGGGGATGTGATTTTACATTCTTTTGACCATGGGGCTTTGTGGTATTTGTTTGGATTTTTGGTTCTTTTTTTTGGATTTGAGTTGAGACGTAGAACTGTTTCTCGAGGACGTCAGGAGGCTCCGCATTTTCAGAAAGCGATTGTTGCGGGTGTTCTGTATCTTGTATTTGTTTTGTTGCCGATGCCGTCTTATGATCCTCTCTTAAATTTCTTTAGATCGATTTATTTGTATTATCAACCTTCGGTGCGTATGCGTGTGAAGTTGCCTGAAGGGTATGTTTCTACACCTGTGATGTCTGACTCGTTTTTGTCAGGACGATTTACAGATGGCGCTAAGCCGCATGTGTTTTTAATTGTAGTTGAGTCATTGAATTTCAGTTCTCTAGGTAAACGGGCGAATGGTCATGAGGTTACGCCGTTTATGAATCGGCTTCGTAAAGAGGCTGTGACTGTGGAACCGTTTTATGGTAATTCTATTCAAACGGCTAAGGGACATTTCGCAACGTTTTTTTCAACAATTCCGAGTATTTCCGGCAAAACATATGTGAAGTTTCCAGATTTGAAGATTGATTCAATTGCATCTGTTTTACAACGTTCAGGATATCGGACGTTGTATTTTGCGGCGCATCATAATCGTAGTTTTGATAATGAAGCCCCTTTTTTGGAGAAGCGGGGCTATTCGGAGTATTTGGTAGTAAAGCCGTTTTTGAAGCCTGAAGATGAGTCTTCGAAAATGGGAGGTTGGGGTGTTGAAGACCGGGTCTTTTTTAAACGTTTTTTTGATTATTTTGATACCCGTTTGGCGAGTGAAAGTGGGCGTCCACAATTTGTGACCTTGGTGACGATTGCGAATCATTTCCCGTTCAATAAAATGCAGGAAAGTCGTCGTGTTATTTTCTCTAAGCCTGGATCTATTCGTGAGAATTATGCTAACTCTATACATTTGTCTGACGAAGGCTTGAAAGTTTTTTTTGAAGAGTTAGATAAGCGCGGATTGTCCGAAAAGAGTATTGTGATTGTGACAGGAGATCATGCATTTCCGTTGGGAGAGCATGGGAATTATCATTTGGAATCTGGTTATCATGAGGAGTCGTTTCGAATCCCGTTTTTTATGGTTTGGAAGGGTCATCTGAAGCCGGAAAAAATTAATATAGCCTATTCTCAAATGGATATTGGGCCTACGATTTTGGATGTATTGGGGATTAAAGGGCAGAAGACCAATTTTACCGGCGTTTCCATTTTTTCTAAACGTGAGCATCCGTTATATTTGATTCAACCTTATGGAAAGCATTTGGCTGTTGTGCGATATCCGTTTAAATATCGATTTTATACTGCGACGGAACATGAATTTGTTTATGATTTATCTCGTGATCCAACGGAAAAACATAATTTAAGTCATGAAATTTCTACTAAAAAATTGGAGCTTTTTAGAAAAGATTTGAAGCATATTTACTTTAATCAGGAAGTAATGAAGCGTGATCGGTATGTCTTATAGCGCAGCGTTTTTCCGTCGGTTGATATTTCAATACTGCCTTGCTCATCAGTTCTCAGAATAGGAATATTGTGTGCGTTTACACGTGACACAACACTTGGGGCCGGATGATGATAGTGATTGTGCCTCCCTGCGCTTACGATGGCGATTCTGGGCCGAACGTGGTTAAGAAATGCTTCACAGCTTGATGTCTTACTGCCATGGTGGCCTAGTTTTAACACTTCGCAAGCGAGGTCTTTGGCGTGTCTTTGAATCAAGGCGTTTTCTCCGATTTCTTCTAAGTCTCCAGTAAAAAGAAAATCAATGGTCCCATAAGTTAATTTCACTACGATGCAATTATTGTTTTCGTGAGGGTCTCTACGGGTGTTTGGGAAGGGATGGAGAATTGTGAGAATGAGATTATCTTCGAGTGTGATAGTTTGTCCCTCTTGTCCTGTGAGGTGTGTCAGTTTGGGGTGTTCGTTTAGATAACGTGCGTAGTCTTTAAATGCCGGATTGTAGCCGCCATTATCCATGATGGTTTTGATGGGAATGTGGGTGAGGAGGTACGGGGCTCCACCGACGTGGTCACTGTCAAAGTGGGTGATGATTAGCAGATCTAGGCTGTTGATGCCTTTGTTGATGAGTGCAGGAAGAACAACTCGTTTGCCCATGTCGACTTGTAACTCGTGCGTTTTTCGGTCATAGAATCTGGCGCCTGCATCTATTAGAATCCGCTTATTGTGTGGGGTTTCTATGAGAATAGAATCACCTTGTCCGACATCTAGGATCGTGACTTTTAGCTGAGGTGATGATTCTGCGAAGGTTGGAATAAGGCAAATAACTAAGATACTGATACAGAAAAAGAGACTGAGGGTAAGTGCTTTTTTGTGTTTTTTTTCAATACTTTTAAAAATTAAAATCATGCTAGTCCAGAGAAGCCCAAGTTCTAGTAGATTAGGTGAAATAAGATTGATTGTCGCACCTGGTATTTTTTGTAAGTTGGAGACAATGCAATTTAGTAGCATCATAAAAGCGAGGCTGGCGTTATTAAGAAGTTGGGCAAGAGGTAGGTAAATAAATCCAATAATGCTTGAGAAAAAACCAATGACGACGATGAGTTCTACCCAAGAAATGACCAAGAGATTGCTCACGATAGAGATGAGTGACATGCGGCTGAATGCATACCAAATTAAAGGCGTGGTGATTATGAATGGAGCTAGGGAGAGGGCGATTGCTTTACGTAGACTTTCGGGGAGTTTTTTTGGTAAAATTGTTTCTAATTTGGGTGCTCCAAATATGAGAGATATCGTGGCTACAAAAGAGAGTTGAGCTCCTAGATCCCATAACGAATGGGGATTTAGAAGCAGCATGATGAGTGCGGTGAGAGATAGAATGTGATAGATACTGGTTGTTCGTATAAGTAAATTGAGCCCGAGTGCCAGTTCACACATGATAACAGCTCGTAAGATAGAGGCCTCGCCTCCGGTCATTACTAAAAAAAGTAAATTGCAAAATGTGATACAGATAAATCTAGTTAGTGGTCCGAGTGGGGTTGCGAGGAGTAGGCTTTCTAGTATTCCTGAGAGTAGGGCTACTTGTGCGCCAGAGACAACGAGTAAGTGGGTGAGTCCTGTTTTTTGAAACTGTTCTTTTAGGTCGTCTGGAAGTGGGGCGCCCGTATCTCCAAAGACCAGACTGACGTAGAGGTTGTCGTAGGGTTTTGGCAGTGTTTTGTTGCTTGTGGTGATGATTCTGTTTCTTAAATCGAAGGCTATTTTTTTATACCAACTGGGAGTACTGAGGCCGTGTTTTTTAATTGCCGTTGCATAGATGAGACCGCTGATATGGTGTTGTAATAGATAGTTTTTGTAGTTAGGTTCTCCGGGATTTGTTGGCGGTAAAACTTCCATAAATTTACCTTGTATAGAATAGGTGTCTCCGTAGAACATCGGATATTTGGTGTAGAGTATGTAGTCGTGGTTTTGACTATCTGTGGCTAGGGCATGATAAGTCTGATTTTTTTGTACTGGTTCTTCTTTAAGAGTGAGTATTTTGGTTGTTGGCGAGTCGTCGAACTGTAAGTCTGTTGGTGACCGTAGGATTAGATACAGTGGCGACAGTGTTGCAATTGCAAGAAAAAGCAACAGTATGTATAAGATTGTTTTGTTTTTTCTTTTGTAGTGACAGAATAGTAAATAGGCGCTTGTAAGGAAGATACTTGTGCCTGATAAGTAGGGATGTTGCTGTAAGTTGAGTCCCAGGAGTGCTGCTAGTAAAAGTAGGGGAGTGGTGTAATACGTAATTTGGCTAAACATACTGGATGCTTTGCAAACTTTATGCCACTATTGGTGTTATGAAAAAAGATAAATTGGTGCGCATTGTGGCATCCAAGTTAAACAAACATAATAACGAAGTGCGAGATGTGATCGAAACTATTTTTGATACGATTATTTCTGTTTTGGGCGAAGCCGGAACTGTAGATATTGTAGGATTTGGATCATTTGAAGTCAGGGAGCGTAAGTCACGTACTGGTCGCAATCCTAGGACAGGGGAGACGTTGCATATTCCGTCTACGAAAACACCTGCGTTTAAACCTGGGAAAAATCTGAGGGATGCAGTTAAAAAAACTAGTTAATTACGCGCATGTGGGTGGGCGTTATGACGATGTCCATGGGGATGTCATGAGGCTGTTTTTTTAATGGCTGTGTTTCTATTTGGTGATCATAACAGATGCCGATTTTAATTCCTGTTTCATGTTCTAATAGCCGATCGTAGTAGCCGTGACCATGCCCGTGACGGTGCCCTTGTTTGTCGAAGCGAACCCCAGGGATGAGTAATATTTCTAAATGAGTTGCTATAGGGCAGTGTTTGTTGGGTTCAAGTATGCCAAATTTTCCTTGAACGAGTTGGGTGAGTGCGTTGATTTGCGCATATTCATAATAGGGGTTTTTGAACCTTGGAAAAGAGAGGGGGAGATTGTTTTGGAGATAGGGGAGTAGGTCAATTTCTGTATCTGTTGCAATGTACGCTCCGATTGTTTTTGCAGTTTGAAAACAGAGTAGGGTTTGGAGTTGTTCGAAGATGCTAGCCGATGGCTCTGACAACTTTGTCTCCAATTTCGGTTGTTGAAAACCCCATTTTTCCAGCAGCCATTGAGTGCATTTCTTTGATCACGTCTTTCATGGCATTTTCTAGATTTTGAGCGACTTTCTCTTCTCCTAAATAGGCAAGCATAAGGTGCGCTGCGCCAATGCAGGCCATGGGATTTATTTCGTTTTTTCCGGTAAAATCTGGGGCCGTTCCGCCAATAGGTTCGAACATGCTGACGCCCTTGGGATTGATGTTGGCTCCTGGTGATATGCCGAGTCCGCCTTGTGTGACTGCCGCCAGATCTGTGATGATGTCTCCGAAGAGATTTTCTGTGACAATGACGTCAAACCGTTCTGGGCATTCAATCATGTAGATGCACATGGCGTCGACGTGGACGTAGTCGGTGGTAATATCAGGGAATTCTTGACCGACTGTTTTCATGGCACGTTCCCAGATGTCGAAGACGTATGTGAGAACATTGCTTTTTCCACATAAAGTGAGCTTTCCTGGATAACCTTTTGCTTTGCGGGTTCTGGTGTATTCAAACGCATAACGGACGCATCTTTCTACTTGGTGCCAGGTGTAGATCATATTTTGAACAGCGACTTCGTGTTCTGTCCCTTTCATAGAAACGCCGCCACTGCCGGTGTAGAGGCCTCCAGAGTTTTCTCGGACGACGACGTAGTCTATGTCTTTTGGCCTTTTATTTTTGATAGGGGTTTCTACGTTTTCGTATAATTTGACAGGCCTTAAATTAATATATTGGTCGAGCCCAAATCTGATTTTGAGCAAGATGCCTTTTTCAAGAACGCCGGGTTTGACGCGTGGATCTCCGATGGCACCCAGTAAAATTGCGTCGAACTGTTTCATGCCTTCTAGCTCTTCGTCACTCAAAATTTCTCCGGTCCGGAGATGTCGTGTTGCGGTGTAGTCAAGTACTGTAAATTGAAAGTTTAATTTATATTTTTGATCGAGTGTTTTTAAAACTTTGACGGCTTCTGAGACCACTTCTGGGCCTGTGCCGTCTCCATTGATGAGTGCGATTTTATACATCCTGACTCCTTATAAGTTGGGTTTTATGCGGGGTTTTCCGCGTTGATCAAGCAGTTTGTTGATGGCTGTTACGTACGCTTTTGCGGAGGCAGTTAGAACGTCCAAGTCTGCATTTCGTCCGGTGAAAATACGATCATTTTCTTTGAGTCTCACGACCACTTCTGCGAGGGCATCGGTACCACCTGTGACGGCTTGCACGATATAATCCAATAGGTTGAAAGATTCCCCGAATATTTTGTCGATGGCTTTGTAGATGGCGTCTACAGATCCCGCGCCTTCTTCTTGTTCTTCTAGAATATGAGATTCTTTTCTGATTTGAACGGTTGCTGTGGGGCGTTTGGCACTATCTGAAACGACGTAGACATGTTCTAAGTGATAGATTTCTTGGCTTTGTGAGGCTTCATCTGCTATGAGGGCTTCGATGTCTTGGTCGGTCATTTCTTTTTTCTGATCGGCCATTTTCTTGAAACGTTCGAATGCTTTATTTAATTCTTCGGATGTCATTTGCACGCCCAATTCGTTTAATTTATCGGTGAATGCGTGGCGGCCAGAATGTTTTCCGAGAACTAATTTGGTTTCTTTTAGGCCGACGTCTTCGGGGTTCATAATTTCGTAAGTAAGGCGTTCTTTGAGCATGCCATCTTGGTGGATACCTGCTTCATGTGCAAATGCATTTGCCCCAACAATGGCTTTATTTGCTTGGACGACAGAACCTGTTACGGTACACACTAGGCGTGATGTTTTGGTGAGTTCTTTTGTATTGATAGTGGTGTGGCTGTTATAAATATCGGCACGTGTTTTGAGTGCCATGACCACTTCTTCTAATGCCGTATTTCCTGCGCGTTCACCGATACCGTTAATAGTGCATTCGATTTGTGTTGCACCGTTTAAAACGCCGGCTAAAGAGTTGGCCGTCGCAAAACCAAGGTCATTATGACAATGAACAGAAACATCTATGGTGTCGATACCTGGCACATGCATCATAAGATATCGAATAAGCGCGCCATATTCATCGGGGGTTTGATAGCCCACGGTGTCTGGTATATTGACTGTTGTTGCACCTGCTTTAATGGTTTCGGTCAAAATGCGAACTAGAAATTCTCTGTCGGATCGGCCTGCATCTTCACAAGAAAATTCTATGTCTGAGATAAAACTTTTTGCATATTTGACGGCACTTACTGCTGTTTCTATGACTTTGTCAGGGCTCATTTTGAGCTTGTGTTCCATGTGGATAGGGGAGGTGGCAATAAACGTGTGGATGCGTTGACGCTCTGCTAATTTGATAGATTCTGCTGCCATTTCTATATCTGCTTTTACGGTACGACATAGGCTGCAAATAATCGGTTTCTTAAGTTTTTTAGCGATCGCGGCGATGGATTCGAAATCACCTTTTGAGCTAATGGCAAAGCCAGCTTCGATGATGTCAACGCCGAGACGTTCGAGTTGTGTTGCGACTTCTAATTTTTCTTGGATATTCATGGAACAACCGGGTGATTGTTCGCCATCTCTTAATGTTGTATCAAAAATTTTAATGTGTTTTGACATATGAAAGCTCCTTCTTCTGCTTGCTTTTATTGTACTGCACGAGAATAGAATGGATAAGTTCTATTTTTGCATGTTACACTTTTCGTCCATGGCATTTCGTTTTTTATTTTGTTTGTTTTTTTGTGTATTCTTCAAACTGTTTCGTTTGGTGTTGAGACAGTCGTTAGAAACTCAATCTATGCGAATTGAAAACGATGCCTATCGCAAGTCACTTAAAGGAGCCCCTTCAGCTTTTCAAAATTTTAGTAATGGGAAGTGATTTTTTGTGAAATTAGTCTCGTGGAATGTAAATGGGGTCAGAGCATGTTATAGAAAAGGGGCGCTTCAATCCTATCTGCAAACGCATGAACCAGATATTTTATGTCTGCAAGAGTCCAAAGCTTGTGTTGATGATCTGATAGATGAAATTTTAAACCCTTCTGGGTATTATGGCATTTGGCACTCAGCACAAAAAAAAGGGTATAGCGGCGTGGCTATTCTGACAAAGAAAAAGCCTAAGATGGTTTTGGAAGGCTTTGGTATTTCGGAATACGATTACGAAGGCCGTGTTGCGATTGCGGAATATGATGATTTTATTTTGCTAAGTGTTTATTTTCCGAATGGTCAACGGGATGCGGGCAGGCTCGAATACAAGCTCAATTTTTACCGCGATTTTTTTAATTATTGTGAGGATTTACGCAAAGAAGGTAAGGAACTGATTATTTGTGGGGACTATAATATTGCCCATAAACCGATCGATTTGGCACGTCCTAAAGAAAACGAAAAGATGTCTGGATTTTTGCCAGTAGAACGTGAATGGATGGATAGGATTGTGGAGTTAGGGTATATCGATACCTTTCGTCAGTTTAACCAAGAGCCTAATCAGTATTCGTGGTGGAATGTTCAGACCCGAGCGAGAGACCGTAATATTGGATGGCGTATTGATTATTTTTTTATTACACCTGGACTACTTCCTAAATTGAAAGATGCGTTTATTCAGCAGGATGTATTAGGATCAGATCATTGTCCTGTTGGGATTGTTTTGGGGTAATTATTCAGATACAACTTTTTTGTAACTTTTAAGAGTTGACACTCCTCATGACCTTATCTTTTCGTAATATTAATAAAATTAATCCCACTAATTTATTTTTATCCTCCGGCTTACTCTCTGCTACCAACAACGTTAAAGTCGTTAACGCCTCAGGTGTCAAACTGGGGCGCAAAATCTCTGCTTTTTTTAAAAACCATATAAAAGAAAAAGCTCCGCGCTCATCAGAAGTAAAACCAATTTCACTTTGGGGAAATCCTTTTTCCGTGAAAGACTGCCTGTCATAGGCGTCCAGAGAAAACCAAGTGTGGGCGAAGGATTGAATGAGCTCAACTGCGTCGGTGGTCTTGAATTCATCGCCTGCTGGTATGAGAGATTTGAGATCTTCGACTGCACGTTGAAACTCTTGATAGTGCTTGGCGATACGATTTTTGTTGATTGTGTAGCCTTCCACAAGATGCTGTTTGAGAGTTTTTGTCGCCCATTTCCTGAATTGTGTGGCTTGTTTGGAGTTGACACGATAGCCAACCGAAATGATGCCATCAAGATTGTAAGTGTTAACTTTTCGTTCGACTTCTCTCGCCCCTTCAGTTTGTACTATCCGGAATTTCCGGATAGTTGAGCTCTCTTCTAATTCATTCTCTTTGAAAATATTTTGGAGGTGTTCGTTGATTGTCCGAACATCAACCTCAAATTATTGTGCGATTTGTTTTTGTGTTGCCCACGCTGTGTCTTGCTCAAAATCTCCTCGAAATTCAATCGCACCGTTGGGGGTTTGATAAATAATAATATTGCTTTTAAACATGAGACATTCCCATCTTTTAAGTTAAGTCACTTACTAAAACTTATTCTATCAAACGTTGGCCAGTTATAAGCTCTTTTTGGGTTCTTTTATCTATTGTTAGCTGTTATTTGCAACTTAATGTAAGTGTTGAGTATAATACGCATTATTAAAATCAAAATTGATACGAAAAATCGTAAATGGGCTGTAAAAGTGTACGAGGCTTTAGACGCACTCTATCCCAACGTTAGTACGTTTTTGGATCATGGATCCCCGTTTCAATTATTGGTAGCGGTGATTATGTCGGCACAATGTACGGATGCTCGCGTAAACTTAGTAACTCCTGCTCTTTTTAAAAAATTTCCTACTGCTGAGGCGATGTCTCAAGGGTCTGTCGATGAGATTCGTGAACTGATTAAATCGATTAGCTTCTGTAATGTGAAGGCGTTGCATATTCAAGAGACAGCGGGGCAGATTGTCTCGAAATTTGGTGGTGAAGTACCGAATACTTTGGATGATTTGATCACGTTTCCTGGTGTGGGTAGAAAGACAGCGAATGTGATCTTGGGGCAGATTTTTGATTTGCCTGGTATTACGGTAGATACCCATGTAAAGCGGTTGTCTCGGCGAATGGGATTTACTAAGCAGGAAGATCCGGTGAAGGTTGAGAAGGATTTAATGAAGTTATGGCCTATAGAAATATGGAGCAATTTTTCGACCGTTTTGATTTTGCACGGGCGTCGTGTGTGTCATGCAAGACGCCCAGATTGCGAAAATTGTATTTTTGTTATTGATTGTCCTCGAAATAACGTGGTTTCTTCATATGGCGGCGCCCGTAAAAGTAATAAATAATTAGGCCCAGTGCCATCCAGATAATAAGCCTGACCCACGTATCTTTAGGAAGCGAGAGCATTTGTGCAAAGGCTGTTAGTGCCCCCAGTATCGGTACGAATGGAACCCAAGGTGTACGGAATGCTCGGGGTAAGTTGGGTTTTGATTTCCGAAGTATCCATACCGCTAAACAGACAATGGCAAAGGCAAAGAGTGTACCAATAGAAACCAATTCACCTAAAATCCCAATGGGGAAAATACCTGCTATTACCATGGCCAGAGCGCCGATAAGTAGGGTTGTGATATAGGGCGTTTGAAATTTAGGATGAATTTTCGCGAATGCTTTGGGGAGATAACCGTCTTCGGACATGCTGTAAAAAATCCGGGTTTGTCCCATGAGCATAACTAAGATAACAGAATTTAATCCTGCAAGAGCTCCCAGTTTGATGAGTGGTCGAAGCCAACTTAAACTTGCCCCTGCTGCATTAACGCCGACTGCAATGGGGTCTGGAACATTGAGTAACGGAAATTTAACGAGGCCAGTTAGTACGAGTGCTACGAGAATATACAAAACTGTACAGACAGCGAGTGATCCCATGATGCCTATGGGCATGTCTTTTTGTGGGTTTTTAGATTCTTGTGCGGCGGTTGAGACGGCGTCAAATCCGATATAGGCAAAGAAAATAACGGCGGCTCCACGTGCAATACCGCTCCATCCAAAGTGTCCAAATTCGCCTGTGTTTTGTGGAATAAAAGGTACCCAGTTTTGTGGGTTGATATAGCGAGCGCCAAAGCCTATAAAAAGTAAAATAACGGTGAGTTTGATGAAGACGATAATAGCGTTGGCTCTGGCAGATTCTTTGATGCCAATGATAAGAAGTAGGGTAACCAGTGCAATGATGAGCATGGCTGGAAGATTGATGATGGCGCCTGTTAATTGCCAGCCAAGTGTATGATCAAAACTTAGTGGTGATCTAGCGACTATTGTTGGGATGTGTATGCCAAAATCTTGTAAGAAACTGACCATGTAGCCTGACCATCCTACCGCTACTGTGGCTGATGCAAAGAAATATTCTAAGATTAAGTCCCATCCAATGATCCAGGCTAGAAATCCGCCCATAGAGGCGCGTGCGTAGGTATAAGCGCTTCCTGCGACGGGGAGTAGAGATGCCAGTTCTGCGTAGCAAAGACCCGCAAGTGCACAGACTATGCCGGATAATATAAATGAAATTACGATCGCAGGTCCTGCATATTGCGCTGCTGCTTGGCCTGTGAGTACGAAAATACCTGCACCAATAATAGCGCCAATGCCTAGGCCTATGAGGTCCCATCTACCAAGAACACGTTTTAATTTTTGTGGCTCATCCATTTTCATGCTCCCTTCTTCAAAACATCGACTTTAAAAAAAGCCATATTTTGTATATAATCGTGCAACTTCGTTTTTTATATTAACATAAATGCCCAAATGTCCATGAGATGTTGCAAGGAGAGACAAATGAATACAGTTACATTGGAAGCAGAAGTTCGAAAGAGTAAAGGGAAGGAAGATTCGAAGAAATTGCGTGCTTCTGGTTTGATTCCTGCAGTTATTTATGGTGACAAGGCCGAAGGGTTGTCTGTTGCTTTGGATCCACGTGCATTAAGACGTTTGTATAAAGGGCCTCAAGGTCGTAATACAATTTTGAACTTGGCGATTAAGAATGAGGATAAGGTTGAGGAGATTGGCGTTATCTCATTTCAATTCGAACGTCACCCTATTTCTCAAGATATTATTCATGTAGATTTCAAACGCGTTCATGGTGATGTGCCTGTTGTGATTACAGTAGGTGTGGAACTATTTGGTGTGGCGCCTGGTGTGAAGATGGGCGGCATGTTGGTGAAGAAAAAAGAGCGTATCAAAATGTCCTGTCTACCTAATAACATTATGGGTAAAGTACGCGTTGATGTTTCTCGTTTGGGTATTGGTGAGATGATTACTGTGGCTGATTTGAACTTGGGTGAAGAGATTCAAATTCTTTCTTCTGCTAAAGATATTATTGCCCAAGTAGCGGCTCTTCGTGGAAAGACTGACGATGCGGCTAGTGATGGAACTCCTGCTAAGAAATAAGCATGCTTTTAATTGATTTAATTCGTGAGATCAAACGTGTTGCTTATTTAGAAGGTCATTTTGTGACCCGATCAGGTAAACCCACTACGTATTATATTGATAAGTATTTGTTTCAGACTAATCCAGTTATTTTAGACCCGCTTGCAGATGCGTTAGCGGCTCTTTTTCCGTCTACTGATACGTATGACCGTATTGGGGCCCCTGAGTTAGGTGCAGTTCCGATTGGTGCGTTATTGTCTGTAAAATTGAATAAGCCTTTTTTAATTGTAAAAAAACAAGCTAAGGAATACGGCACTTCTCGGCAAATTGAAGGTCCTTTTTTTCCGGGGGAACGTATTGTTGTTGTTGAGGATATCCTGACGACAGGAGGCGCTGTTTTAAATGCATGCCATGCTTTGGTAGCAGAGTCTCTGAAAGTGGTTGAAATTATTGGTATTATTAATCGTGAGGAAGGTGCTTTTGAGAATTTGGCAGTGGCTGGATTCCCACATGTAAAAGCATTAATGACTCGGACTGATTTGCAGTCGTGTTAAAACCGTCTTTTCTTTCTCGTCTTCAAACCCTTTCTTTAAAGCGTCAGTCTTCTTTATGTGTGGGACTTGATCCTGACTTTGAACGTTTACCAGAGAGAGTCCCCAAAACGATTTCGGGTATGACTTCTTTTTTGTTGGATGTCATTTCTGCGACATCAGACTGTTGTATTGCCTATAAACCAAATATCGCTTTTTTTGAGGCCATGGGTATTGAAGGACTTGAGATGTTGTTGAAAGTGCGTCAGGCGATTCCGTCTGATATTCCTGTGATTGCAGATGGCAAGCGGGGGGATATTGGGAATACGTCTCGGATGCAGGCAAAATTCTTGTATGAGTATTTTGGTTTTGATGCGGTGACGTTACATCCCTATATGGGTTCGGATAGCCTAATTCCTTTCTTTGAATATAAAGATAAATTTAATTTTGTTTTAGGATTGACTTCTAATCCTGGAGCTAAGGATTTTGAGTATTTAGAGTTGAAATCTGGGGTGCCTTTGTATCGAGAAGTGATCCGTCGTTGTGTGGAGTGGGATGCTGAGTTTCATAATGTGGGGTTGGTGGTGGGTGGAACTCAGGATGGATTGTCTGCTGTGCGTGAGTGTGCTGAGAACTTGTTGTTTTTAATGCCTGGGATTGGGTATCAGGGTGGAGATTATCAGCATTCTGTTCGTTTGGGAAAGAATGCTGATGGGTTGGTTCTGGTAAATGTGGGTCGGGATATTATGTATGCGTCCTCTATTGAGGACGCTGTTTCGAAGTTGTTTAGATAACGCTTCTAAATGCTTCTAGTTTTCCTCGGCGTGCTGGGTGGCGAAGTTTGCGAAGAGCTTTTTCTTCGATTTGGCGAATACGTTCTCTTGTAACGTTGTATACGCGACCTACTTCTTCTAGTGTTCTGGGACGGCCGTCGTCGAATCCAAATCTTAGTTTGAGGATCATTTGCTCACGTTCTGTGAGAATGTCCATGGACTTGACGAGTTCTTCTCTTAGAATATTTCTCATTGTGATGTGATCAGGAGACTCTAGATTTTTGTCTTCGATAAAATCACCTAATTGTGAAGAATCTTCATCGCCGATGGGCATTTCTAGAGATAAAGGGACTTGAGAATATTTTCGGATCGCTACAATGTTTTCCAAAGGAATTTGTGTGCGTTCTGAAATTTCTTCGTTTGTGGGCCTACGGCCTAGTTCTTGCATTAGAATGCGAGAGGTCTTTTTTACTTTATAGATGGTTTCAACCATGTGTACCGGAACACGAATGGTTCTGGATTGGTCTGCAATGGCACGTGTGATGCCTTGTTTGATCCACCAGGTTGCGTAGGTTGAAAACTTAAAGCCTTTGGTGTAGTCAAATTTCTCTGCTGCACGGATTAGACCTGTGTTGCCTTCTTGGATAAGGTCTAAAAATAGGAGCCCTTGGCCTGTGTATTTTTTTGCGATGGATACAACGAGTCGTAGGTTTGCATTGATGAGTTGTTGTTTGGCTTGTTCGTCGAATAGTTCAACTCGTTTCGCAAGACTGATTTCTTCTTCTTGTGTTAAAAGATCAATGGTTCCAATTTCTCTAAGGTACATTTTAACTGAATCATCGAGGTCTACTACTTTTTCAGCGCCTTCCACAGAGTCACTTTTTTCGTCTGAATCGTCATCATTTTTTTTCCTGATGGGTGCGCTTTCAACGATTTCAACATCGCTATCTAAAATTTCTTCAATTTCAGCAATCAATGTTTCGGGATTACTGCATGCAGCCATAATTTGGTCTGAGTTTAGGAATTCACTAACGCTTCCCAAGTGTTTTAGTTGATCTAATTTTCCGCTTTTTTCTTCTTCAAAATGCATAGACATAAATTCATTTCTCCTTATCCCGCCCAAAATCGCAACAGCATAATCGCTATTCTGCGTTTCTAATTTATCTATTAAATTGCTTTGATGGGATTTAGCCGGATTATTATTTTTTCGGCTGGTGTCCATATCTCAATGGATTTTATGGTATAGTCTCTCTGTTAAGAGTAGTAAAAATGAGTTCCTTATAATAGCAATATTTTTGATCCAGTCAATTTTTTTTTATCTCTATCTATTTATCGTAGTTTACACTTTTTTATTGCATTGAAAAATTTTATTATTTAAGGGTGAACATGTTTCTGGCTTTGTATGATCCTACATTGTTAATAGGTGTTGCTAGAGAGGAAGGTCGTTCTTTGCTGAACATTTCGGGGGAACCCCCTTTTTTGGGGGGGGACTTGTGGACTGGTTATGAATTGTCTTGGTTAAATTTGAGGGGTAAGCCTTGTGTAGCAATGGCAGAATTTTTCTTTTCATTTGATACCCCGTATTTAATTGAGTCTAAATCATTTAAATTGTATTTGAATTCATTGAATGGATGTAAATTTGCTTCTTCTGATGATTTTTTGAGTGTTATTATGACTGATTTGACTCGTACTTGTGGGGGAGATGTTCAAATTTCTCTTTTTTTGCCTGGTGATGACACGGTGTCTGTTGTGCATCATTTAGCTGGTATTTCTTTGGATCATTTGGATGTGTCGACCGATGTGTACGTACCAACTCTTGATTTTTTGTCCATGTCTTTACCCGTTGTTTCTGAAACGTTATATACAGATTTATTTAGAAGTAAGTGCCCTTTAACGGGTCAGCCTGATTGGGCTACCGTGCAGGTGCGGTATGTGGGGCCTCAAATTGATAGAAAGGGTTTGTTGAAATATTTTATTTCGTATCGTTCTCATGGTGCGTTTCATGAAAATTGTGTAGAGAGAATATTTATGGATATTATGACTCGGTGTCGTCCAGAAAAACTAACGGTTTATGCACGATTTACGCGTCGCGGTGGGTTGGATATTAATCCGTTTCGCTCTAATTTTGAGGGGTCGCTTAAGAGTGTGTGGTTGGTGCGTCAGTAGCCATTTCTTGTAATTTCTGGGTTAGTTTGAAGTGGAGTTTGACGACGTAGGGTAAGGTGGCTATGCCGTGTTCTTTGACAAATTGTTTTGCCGCTGCCATTACGATGTCTCCACTTCCTTTTGGAATATGTGTTTTAAATTTATCACTTATTTCCTGAATATAAGTGACGAATTTGTTTCTTGCTAAAATACTTGCGGCAGCAACTGCTATATTTTCTTCAGCTCTTGGTCTTGAGAAGAGTATGACTTGTAGGCCTTTTGCGTAGAGTTTTGCTCGTATTAGGTTGGGGTCTCCAAACTGATCAGAAAGGGCGTAGGGGCAGTCGACTTGTGTGAGAACGTTTTCTAGTACGCGGGCATGTCCCCAGGCGAGTATGTTATTAAGATTGGGTATTTTTTCGTAAATCTCGTTGTAGTTTTTGTTGGCTAAAATGACCATTGAGTGGGGGCAATTTTCCTCGATGTATTTTGAGAGCTCCGCTATTTTGGTGTCGTTTAGCTTTTTGCTATCTTGGACGCCTCTTTTTTTGAGTTCTTCGGCAATGGTTGGATTAACGTAGACGGCAGCGACAACCAAAGGGCCGAAGTAGTCTCCTTTGCCAGATTCGTCGATGCCTATGAGTTCGTCGGGGTCTTTTTTTGGAGTGCCTTCGAATTGGACGGGGCCGTTTTTTTCTTTGACAATGCTACTGGTAAATTTTAATCGTTTCCCGCGTTCTAGTTCGATGGGGGTGAGGAGATTTTGGGTGTGCGATTTCATGTCTTCATTTTTAATTTGGGAAAGGTCGAGAGTTAGTCCTTTTTTGCTATTAAATATTCGGATGATTCCGGATTCTGATCTCATAAAAATAATAAATTGAATACCATATTGTACGGGGCGAAAGGGGTTGGTTGTAAAGCCGTTTTCATTGAGTAGGGTTTTGATGCGTTGGTAGTATTCTTCGACGGTTGTGGGGTAACTCATAAACCTAATTGTACATTATCTAGGAGCCTTGTCTTCCCAATAAATCCTGCAAAAATAATTCTGTCTGTTTTTTGTGCAGATTTTGCGAGCGAGAGATTGTTGTGAACAATATCTAGATAATCGATATGGAGATCTGGTGTATTTTGTAATACGTGCATGATGGTTTCGATGAGTTCTTTGGGTGATCTGAGTCCCTTTTGAAATTGAGATTGTCCTTTTTTAAGGGCGCGATATATGTTGCTAGCGATTTCTTTTTCTTCTGGAGTGAGATATTGGTTTCGAGAGCTCATGGCAAGTCCATTTGATTCACGGACGATAGGGCAACCGATTATTTCTATGGGCATGAATAAATCATGGGTCATTTTTTGGATGAGTTGGAGTTGCTGAAAATCTTTTTCTCCGAAGTAGGCTTTTTGTGCCTGAATGATATTAAATAATCGGTTTACCAGCATGAGGATACCTCTGAAAAAATGTCGTCTGGTTTGGCCACAAAATTGTTTTGAAAGTTTGGGGATATAAAGCTGCGTGGCATTTTTTAGGCCGTTGAGATAGATGTCGTCTTGGTTAGGCGTGAATAGGATGTCGACGTTGTTTTTTTTGAGTAATCTTATATCGTTTTCGAGGGGTCTTGGATATTTATTTAGGTCTTCTGTTGGAGAAAATTGTGTGGGGTTTACAAAAATGCTGACGATGGTGATGTCGTTTTCTTGCTGTGATTTTTGAATTAAGGATAGATGTCCTTCGTGTAGAGCGCCCATGGTGGGTACAAATCCAACTTGTTTATTTGTGAATATTTTTAGATGGGACTGTATTTCTTTTGGTGTGTAAAAAATTTGCATTAAAGTTTGTAGTGGAGTGTAAACCAGAGAAAGGCGGTTAAGAGGGCTGCGATGAGTTTGATGAAGCGGTTTTTATAGAATAAGGGGCGTATGTACTTTAGCATGTTATGCCTCAGCTACTTCTTCTTCATGTTGGCATTTTGGACAAACATATGTGGGGCTGCTTTGTCCTTTTTTAGTTTTAATGGTCATGATGGGTGATTGGCAGCCCGTACATGTTTTGGTGATAGGCTTGTCCCAAGCTGCAAATTTGCAAGCGGGGTAGTTGCCGCAGCCGTAAAATATTTTGCCTTTTCGCGTGCGTTTTTCGACGATGTCGCTGCTACAATCGGGGCAGGCTGTGCCTGATTTAACGACAATAGATTTCGTTGTTTTGCAGGCTGGGAAATCTGAGCAAGCTATGAAATCACCAAAACGGCCGGCTTTGATAACCATGGGTTTTTCACAGGTAGGACAAATTTCGTCACTAGGTTTGTCTTGTTTTATTTTTTCCATGTCGGTGTCGGCTATTTTAAGGAGTGCTTCGAATGGAGTGTAGTATTCGCCAACGACTTCTTGCCAAGAATGTTCGCCTTCACTGATTTGATCCAATTTGGTTTCCATTACGGCTGTGAAATCGACATCAATAATAGGGTCGAAGAATTTTACGAGTTGGTCATTTACGATCATGCCCAATTCTGTCGGGAATAGGGTACGTTTTTCTTTGTCTACATAGCCTCTGTCTTGAATTGTAGAAATTGTAGGAGCATATGTAGACGGTCGTCCTATACCTTTTTCTTCCATTTCTTTGACGAGGGTTGCTTCTGTGTAACGGTGTGGAGGCTGTGTGAATTTTTGTTTGCCTTCAATATTTTTAAGATCTAGGGCTTCTTTTTCTGTTAACTTGGGTAGTTTTGTGTCGTCATCAGCATCTTCTTCGTGATCTTTGCTTTCGTTATAGATTTTGGTGAATCCGTCAAAAATAATTACGTTGCCGCTGGTTTTTAGGAGATAGGTTTTAGTGCTTAGATTGGCGGCTACGGTAATGGACGTTGTTTCTAATTCACAGGCTTTCATTTGTGAAGAAACGAGGCGGTTCCAGATGAGTTTGTAGAGTTTGTATTGGTCACTTGTGAGGACGCTCTCGAGTGTGTCAGGTGCTTTATCTACGTAGGATGGGCGGATGGCTTCGTGTGCGTCTTGCATGCCTTTTTTGGCTTTTGCGATGCGAACTTTTTCTGGCAAATAGTCTTTTCCGTAGGTTTCTGAGATGTAATTTTTGGCTGTTTCTGTGGCTTCATCGGATAGACGGGTGGAATCGGTACGCATGTAGGTGATGAGTCCTGTGCTTTCTCCACCGATGTCTACGCCTTCATATAATTGTTGTGCCACCATCATGGTTTTCTTGGCACTCCAGTTTAATTTTCGAGAGGCTTCTTGTTGTAAGGTTGAAGTGATAAAGGGCGGGTAGGGGAATCTGAAATTACGTTTTCTTTGGATGGTATCGATTTGATATTTGGCTGTTTTTAGTTCAGAGAGAAGGGTGTCTGCATCTCCTTTGTTGGTGATGAGAAGTTTTTTTTCACCTTTTATTTCACTTAATTTTGCAATGAATTTACTATTTTTTTGAGTTTGCAGTTCTGCTTCAATAGTCCAATATTCTTCTGATATAAATGCGAGAATTGCTTTCTCTCTATCGCAGATCAGTCGGACAGCAACGGATTGAACGCGTCCTGCACTAAGACCCCGACGAATTTTTTTGGAGAGAATAGGGCTTAGTTTATAGCCTATAAGTCTGTCTAAAATACGTCTGGCTTGTTGTGCGTCGACGAGATTCTCATTAATCTTACGGCCATTTTCGATGGCGTATTTTACTGCTTTTTCTGTGATTTCGTTGAAGACTATACGTTCTACTTTTGCGGTTTTTTTAAGGCCCATGGCTTCTTTTACATGCCACGAAATTGCTTCCCCTTCTCTATCAGGGTCAGTCGCGAGGTATATAGTGTCGGCGGTTTTGGCTAAAGTTTTGAGTTCTTTTAAAATTTTAGCTTTATCTTTCAAAGGTTCGTAGGTTGGCAAAAAATTGTCTTTGATATCAACGCCCAATTTTTTTTGAGGAAGATCTCTGACGTGTCCAAAAGATGCTTTAATGACGTAATCATTGCCCAAGTATTTGGAAATGGTTTTGCATTTTGCGGGAGACTCTACTATTACAAGATGTTTAGGCATACTTTTTCATTATGTGAACAGATAGGGGGGGTTGTCAATGGTTATTAGCTTCTAAGAAACAGTTTTTCTAGGTCGTTTTTTTGGAGGCGGATAAATAGTGGGCGTCCGTGTGGACATGTGTAGTTTGCGGGTGATTGTTGGAGATCTGTTAAAAGATGCTTCACTTCGATGTCGCTCATGCGTTTTCCAGCTTTGATGGCGGCTTTGCAGGCTTTGAGTTGAAGCGTTTCTTTTTGATCTAATGTGAGGTCGCGTCTGCTGCCTGGAATTTCTTTGGCTTGATAGAGATAGTCTTCGAGCCAGATTTGGAGTGGGGTGTTGGCGAATACGCTGGGGATTTCCCGGATGACGATTCGATTTTGTCCGAAGTCTTCTATATCAAATCCTAGTTCTAATAGGAGTGAAAATTCTGATTGGCAGATGTCATAGAGGTCTGGCGAGAGGGTGATGATTTCTGAGATGAGAAGAGGTTGTTTTTCGATATGGGTTTTGAAGTTGGTTTTTATTTTTTCATAGAGTATTCGTTCGTGTACGGCATGTTGGTCTAGGAGCCATAAGCTATCTTTTGCTTTCACTATTATATAGGTGTCTAGGATTTGGAAATAATCAGTCGTGACGGCGTAGTCTTTGGGAGTGAAGAGTTCTGGTGAATAGAGGGCTTGAGCGGATTTCACGAGGTCTGGTGATGATTGTGTTTGTGCATAAGCAAACGTTGATTCATGTGTATAGTGGTTAGTTTGTGTAGAAGATTCTGGCATGGGCATCATAGTAAGTTTTGTGTGGAGATTGGCTTGAATAATTTTGGGGAGTGTATCAAATAGAATTCCGGGATTGAGAAATTTGACGTCTTGTTTTTGTGGATGAATGTTGATGTCCACGGCATCTTTTAGGATGCTTATATTGAGTACCACGAGAGGAAATCTACGGTGCGGAATAATGTCTCGAAAACTTTGGTAGATGGCTTGTTGAATCACAGGGCTTTTGACGATTCTGCCGTTGATGGATATCAGTTGTTTGGCTCGATTTGGGTAGGTTAGTGTGGGGTTTCCTATGTAGCCCGTAACACTGAGGGGCGACATGTTAGTATTTATTTCTACTAATTGCGAGCTAATATTTTTTCCGAAGGCTTGTAAGATACGCGTTTTTTGATCGGTGATGCCGGTGGTGTTGTAGCGTTCTTTGCCGTCTGAGATGAGTACAAAAGAAACGGTGGGATTGAGTAATGCCATGTGTAAAATAATGTCGTATATTTGTGCCGATTCACTGGCACTGCTTTTGAGGAAATTTTTTCTAACCGGAAGTTCGAAGAAGAGATCTTGGACATCGATTGTGGTGCCTTTTCCATGGGCTATTGGGTTGGGCATTGAGATGTGATCTTGGTAGGCGTTGAGTTGGTATCCGATTTCTTGGGTGTGATGACGTGAGGTGAGTGTGACGCGTGCCACGTGACAGATACTGGCGAGGGCTTCGCCGCGAAATCCGAAACTGTCTAAGGTGTAGATGTCGTGTATCGATGTGAGTTTGGATGTGGCGTGGCGTGCGGGCGCGAGGGTCATGTCGTCTGGGTGGATGCCAGATCCGTTGTCGGTAATTAAGATTTGTTTCTTGCCACCGGATTCGATGCTGATTGTGATCTGGGTGGCACCTGCGTCGAGGCTGTTTTCGATAAGTTCTTTGACGATGGATGATGGGCGATCAATGACTTCTCCGGCTGCAATTTTAGTGACGGTGACGGGGTCGAGAATTTTTATGGTTGGCATAGAGATATTGTCTAATGTGCTGTGACTTCTGTAAATCGTTTCCTTTATATTATTTTTATATGATTAATTCTTTTCCAAACCAAGAAAACCAATTTATTGAATTCAAAAAAAGTTTTTCTGAGCTTAAGAAGTGACTTATTTCTATTGGTACTATTGTGAATAAACATGTTTATGGTGAACTTTGGTTTGGAATACGAAATGATGGGAACGCTGTAGGATTTGATGTTAATGAAAAAACGTTGCGAGATCTTTCTCAAAAGATTGCTTCGTTGGGATAATGAGGAATTCAAAGTTTTAGTTTCTGATGTAGATGATGATACAATTAAATGATTTGTAGATTTGGCTAAAATTAATGCTTTTTTATCGTGATTTTAGAGACTCTGAATATGTTCAAGTGGTTATTTTTAAAAATAGGTTCAAAATTCGCAATCCTGGAAGTTTGTATGATGGATTGACCATCGAGGATTTGCGTGAGAGAAATATTTCTAAACGTTGGAATCCTCTTGTTGCTAAATTGTTACTCCGAATTAATTATGTGGAATCTTGGGGACATGGGATGCCTCTTATTTTATAAAATGAACAGACCGTAACTTTTCGTGAAATAGCTAATGTATTTATTGCTTCTTTTTATCGGCCTTCATTTAAGTCAGAAATAACTGTTGTTGAACATGAAACTATCGGTAAGACCATCGATAAGGAATTATCTTTAAGGGAGCAAAAAATTCTTCAACTTATTAGTAAAAACGCATCTATTACTCAAAAAGAAATTGCTGTTAAATACAATGCAAATGCTAATTCTTTGTACCATGAATTTGCAATTTATTATGATGGGGTTATGGGTAGTTTCTCAGAAGTTATCAAATATAATGACTAAGATTTTAATCTTAGCAGGTGAAGTTTCGGGTGATTTACACGCGTCTAAATTAGTTGAAGCTTTGTTAGCTCGTGACGCTTCGTTGAAATTTTTAGGTATGGGTGGCGATAAACTTCGGGCGTTGGGTGTGGACGTGCAGGTGGATGTGACGTCGGTGAGTACGATTGGTTTTTTGGAACCGATTTTGTTTTTGCCGCGTTTGGCTCGAGCTTTTTTTAAGATGAAAAAATTGCTAAAGACTGTTCGCCCTGATGTGGTGATTGCGGTGGATTATCAAGGGTTCAATTTGGCTTTGTTAAAAGTAGCAAAGAAACTGGGGATTCCGACAGTGTATTTTGTGTCGCCTCAGGAGTGGCAGTGGGGGACGGATGCGGGTGGCTGTGGGGTTCTTGCCGTGACTGATTTTATTTTGGCTATTTTTAGAGATGAGGCTTTGTTTTACGAACGGCTTGGTGGACGGGTAAATTTTGTGGGGCATCCGTTATTGGATTATACGTCTGGAGCAATGTCTCGTGCGGAGTTTGGTCGTGTGTATCAGGTGCGTGAATCGGATCGGATTGTCGCACTTTTTGCGGGGTCTCGGCCTCAAGAACTTAAGTTGGTGTATCCTATTTTGTTGGA
>SICP01000016.1 GCA_009691415.1 Candidatus Margulisiibacteriota bacterium | reverse complement strand
CTAATAAATAGAGACATCGTAAACCCAACGCCACCCAAAAATCCAACCCCTAAAATATGTCGCCACCCCAGCCCTTTCGGCAACACACAAATCCCACTCATCACCGCTACAAAACTAAACAGAAAAATCCCCACCGGTTTTCCAACCAGTAATCCAAAAATTATCCCCAAACTCTGTGGTTGCCACAGCCCTTCATGCCACTGCGACGAAAGAGGCAAACACATATTCGCCAAAGCAAATAAAGGCAAAATCAAAAAGGCGACAGGCTTGTTAAGCACCCGTTCTAACCGCTCTGAACCAGCCCCAACAGGAATCATAAAGGCCACCATCACCCCACTAATCGTGGCATGAATCCCCGAATGAATCATTAAATACCACAGAACAACCCCTCCCATTAAATACGGAGAAAGACGCGCAACACCCAGCCGATTGCAGACACCGAGTGCTACCAAAATCAGGCCTGCCAATCCCAAATAAAGCCACGACAAAGCCCCCGAATAAAAAAGTGCAATCACAAAAATCGCACCCAAATCATCAATCACAGCCAGTGCCGTCAGCATCATTTTTATAGATAAAGGCACTCTTTTGCCAACAAGAGAAAGAATGGCGAGTGCAAAAGCGATATCTGTCGCGACCGGAATACCTGCTCCAGAAAATGTAGGTAGCCCCCAATTAAAGAGGGCAAAAATAAGTGCCGGAACCACCATGCCCCCAAGCGCCGCAATGGCAGGAAGCGCCGCTTGTTTAATCTGTGACAACTCCCCAGACGTAAGTTCTCTTTTTAATTCGACACCAATTAATAGAAAAAAAATCGTCATCAGCCCATCGTTGATCCAAGCGATATCATGCCAAAGTGAGACATAGCCAGAATGGGGAAATACATTGGTGAGAAGTAACGAGAAAATGGTGCAGAAAATAAGCGCTAACCCACCTATTTTTTCGCTTTCAAAAAAATCTTTAAAGAGTCGTTTCATACAGCGTCTTGGGTTTGGCCCGTACTACCTGTGCAACAGGAAGAATGTCGGACTCATCCAAATTGCGCCAATAGATATGCCAATCTGAATACTTGAGACAACCATGACTTTCTTTGAGATAAAAACGATTAAAAGGATTTCCGGGAGTCGCGCGCCAGACGAAGACATGAAATTTTTGAAGAATCTGCTTCCACAATGCCTTTCCAAGACCGGCACCTTCATGCTCTTTGGAAACAGCAAATTTATCTAAGTAGGGAATATTATTAATCGTCTGGAAAATCGCAATGGCCTTATAGTCCGGTTCATAAAAAACAGTTGAGAAGGATTGAGAAAAATAATCGTCCGACAACTTTTTTTTAAAAGATGTCTCCAAAAGCGCACGTACTTTTTCGGCATTAAGAGTGTCTAGAGAAGAGGTCTCTAAAATCTTCATTCTGCGATAACGTAGAGCAAATTATCCTCGACTTTATAGATCAAGGGCACAATCAAAATCTTGGGATAACGTGTTCGTAAACGCAAAACTTCACTCAGCGTAAAATCAATTTCATTGCCGATTTCAAACATCGGAGCATAATGCCAAAAATGTTCCTCAGCCAATTCAGGATCCCACCCGCCATGCCTAATCAAACCTTCTACGAACATTTTTTTCTTAGCCATCAAATTCACCATGCCACATTGCGTATGGCCAATAACCGCAATCGCTTTCACGCCACCCACCGCTACAGCAAACGATACCTTAAATTCGCTATACCGAAGATTAGCGCCGCCTGTCCGAATAATAAACGCAAATTGATCCGGAATATGGAGCTGCTTTCGATTGTCCATACACATACCAATTAAAAGCTCAGCCTTGGTATACGTCTTCAGAGGACGACCTAAATTATGATACGCCAACAAATCTTCAATCGGAGACTGTCGGTATTTTTCGGGGATGTCACCATCCGATACTATTGATAGGAGACGATGCATAGTAAACTACTATAAACTACAAATTCTAAAGAGAACAGATTTAGAGAAAGGGTGAAAAAAATGGACAGAATAGATCTCAGTCAAACCAGCCATAAAAATGGCAATATATTTGGACTTCCTTTTATAGATGAAGATGCCGAACTCATCCTATTTCCTGTGCCTTGGGAAGTCACCGTTAGCTACCGTGCCGGCACTGTCAACGGTCCCCATGCCATTTTGGATGCCTCATCCCAATTAGACCTTTTTAGAAATCGTTACGAAAACGCCTGGGAACACGGCATCTTCATGCGGCCTATTCCCATTTCATGGCAAGAACAAAGCAACGCACTACGCATTCTCTCCATAGAAATTATCCAAGCCCTAGAGGAAGGCAAACTTCTCACCACACGCCAAAAACAAACCCAGGCCCTCATCAATCAAAGTTGTGATGCACTCGCCACTTGGGTAGAAGAAGAAACTGGAAACTTATTAGATGCAGGAAAAAAAGTGGGTCTCATCGGCGGAGACCACAGTACACCGCTAGGATTTTACAGAGCACTTGCAAATCGGCACCCCAATTTTGGCATCCTCCAAATCGACGCCCACATGGACCTAAGAGACCAATACGAAGGCTTCACGCAATCTCACGCCTCTATCATGCATAACGCCCTACAGCTGCCGCAAATCACCCGCCTCGTTCAGGTGGGCATCCGAGACTACTCCGAACCCGAAGTCATGGTCACCAAACAACATCCAGACCGATACAAAATCTTTTACGACGAAGACCTAAAAGCCGGCCAATTCAAAGGTGAAACCTGGCACCAGCAAGTCGAAAAAATTATCCAAACCCTTCCCGAACACGTCTACCTCAGTGTCGACATCGACGGCCTCAACCCATCCCTCTGCCCGCATACCGGCACCCCCGTCCCAGGTGGGCTTTCTTTTGAACAAGCGATCTATCTCATTCAAACGCTCGAAATATCAGGCAAAAAACTTATAGGTTTCGACCTCGTAGAAGTGGCGCCAGGGACTCTGCCAGACGATTTGGATGGCAATGTTGGGGCGAGAGTTTTGTATCAGTTGTGTATGAGTTTGCTGACTAACTAAGAAAGTCTAGATCTAAATTCCTCATATCCAAACGTCTTCACAACATCTACAGAATTATCTTTCTTTAAAATACTAATCGCTGGCAATTGCACACCATTAAACGTCGTATTTTTTACCATCGTATAAAGCGCCATATCGGTAAACAACACCCGATCACCCACTTCTAGCGGCACATCAAACGAATAGTCTCCAATCACATCCCCAGACAAACAGGTGATGCCACCCAAGCGATAGCTATATTCTTTCTCACCCAATTTTCCAGAACCAATAATTTCTGGGCGATAGGGCATTTCCAAAACATCAGGCATATGAGCCGTTGCTGACGTATCCAAAACCGCAATATCCATATCATTATGCAAAATATCTACCACCGAGGCCATCAATAATCCCGTGTTATACACAACCGCCGCACCGGGCTCCAAAATCACTTGTGCGTTGTATTTATCACGAATATGAATCAGTAACTTGATGAGGCGCTCTGCATCGTAGTTGGCATACGTCAGGCCATGACCACCACCAAAATTGAGCCATTTCATTTTATGGAGAAGGGGACCAAATTTTTCTTCTATTACTGCAAAAGTGCGCTCAAGAGAATCTACATGTTTTTCGCATAACGTATGAAAATGAAATCCTTCGATACCCGTGATATCGTAATCACCCAACATCGTTTTTGTGATGCCAAAACGAGAGTGCGGAGAACATGGATCATAAATAGTGTAGTTTACTTCTGAGTGTTCTGGGTTTAAACGAAGGCCGCAATCAATGCCGTGTTTCTTGAGTGCCGGATGATTTTTAAAACGTTCCCATTGACTAATCGAATTAAACGTAATGTGATTGGCATACGTACACATTTCATCAAATTCTTCTTCTTTGTAGCCAGGAGAATAGACATGTACTTCTTTTCCGAAATACTCACGCGCCAACCTGGCCTCATGAAGAGAACTGGATGTTGTTCCTGGCAGGTGCTGACTAATTTGATGGAACGTACTAAACATTGAAAACGCTTTAAGCGCCAAAATAATCTTGCAACCACTTTGGTCTTGTATGTAAGAAAGTTTCTTTAAATTTTCTTCGAGGGCTGTTTCTCTAACAATGTAAGAGGGGCTAGGGATGAGGTGTGTTGGGACATTCACAGGACAAGTTCCTTCCAGGGTAAACCGTATTGATTAAGCGCAGACATAAAGGGCATTGGATCAAGCTCTTCAACATTAAAAACCCCTTTACCTTGCCACGTGTCTTGCAACATCAACAGCGCCCCTAGAACAGCGGGTACCCCGGTCGTATACGAAATCGCTTGAGCACCCACCTCGTTGTAACAGGCCTTGTGATCACATACATTGTAAATAAATAGTTTCTTTTTCTTGCCGTCTTTGATGCCTTCAATAATGCAGCCAATAGACGTTTTCCCTGTATAATTTGCGGCCAAAGAAGCAGGGTCAGGGAGGAGTGTTTTTAAAAACTGAATCGGAATAATCGGCTGCCCGTTATGCATCACAGGTTCGATTCCCGTCATACCAACAGTTTGTAAAACGTTTAAATGCGTCAAATAAGACTCACTAAACGTCATCCAAAATCGGATGCGCTGAACGCCTTTAATATGTTTAGCTAAAGATTCCAACTCTTCGTGATACATCAAGTAGGCTTTTCTTGGGCCCACTTCCGGAAAATCAAACGTCTCACATTGCGACAACGGTTCTGTTTCTATCCATTTGCCGTTTTCAAAATATTTTCCACGTTGCGTAATTTCTCTGATATTAATTTCAGGATTAAAATTGGTCGCAAACGCATGACCATGATTGCCGTCATTGCAATCCACAATATCAATTGTGTGGATCTCATCAAAATGTTGCTTCTGCGCGTACGCACAAAAAATATTGGTGACCCCAGGATCAAAGCCACAACCCAAAACAGCCATCAGACCTTTTTCTTTAAAACGCTCGTGATAGTCCCACTGCCATTTGTAGCAAAATTTAGCCTCGTTTGGGGGCTCATAGTTGGCAGTGTCTAAATAATGCGTCCCTGTCTCAAGACACGCATCCATAATCGTTAAGTCTTGGTAGGGCAACGCCAGATTAACAACGAGAAAAGGCTTGACCTCGTTAATAAGCTTAACCAAATCAGGAACGTTATCGGCATCTATTTGAGAAATTTCGATGGGGTGTGTACAGTGGTTTTGAATTTGTTTACATTTATCGAGGGTACGACTGGCTACATGAAGAGAAGGAATCAAAGGATAGAGTAAATCACATTTTCTCGCGAAAACGCTTCCGGCCCCACCAGCCCCAATCAAGAGCACTTTTTTCATTTATCGCAACCTTTTTAATGAGATTTCCCGCTCAAAAAAGCAGGACAAGGAATCATAGTTGCAATTGACTAAAAATAAAAGCATTTTTTTCAGATATAATCTCTTAATGGGATTCAAAGACTATCTTCATCTGATCGCGGATATCTTTCTGCCACGAGCTTGTATAGAGTGCCAAGGTCTATCCGAAGAAATTTTGTGCCAAACCTGTATGGAAGCCATACAAGCCAAACCAAAATGGCTTCATGACGACTATGTCTACGGACTCTATCCCTATCAAGCTCCAATCAAAACAGTTTTAAAGTCAATGAAGTTTCAGTCCAATGTGACCGCCGCAAAATATCTTGCCCATCTCTTAAGCCAATATCCCCTGCCTTTTCCTCCTGACGCACTCTATTTGCCTGTTCCTATACACCCTAAGCGCAAAAAACAAAGAGGCTTTAACCAAGTAGAATTAATGCTGTCCCATACATCTTTAGACTACAAATCCAACATTCTGCACCGCATTACCTATACAAAACCACTCTACGAACTCACGGCAAAAGAAAGACAACACGAATTACATCTTGCATTTGATGTGTCTCCCAATATTCCAGAAAGACCCATTGTTATCGTGGACGACATCTATACCACCGGAGAAACATTCGCAGAAATCAAACGATGTCTCCATAAAAATGGCATTCGCAATGTTCATGGTTTAGCGCTCACCTATGCCTAAACTTCTCCTCATCACTTTAAAAAAAGCCCCTAAATTTTCTGCAATCATCGAAGCCCTTATTAGACTGGATTACTCTCGCGTTTCGATGGTGTTAGAGCCAGGAGAGTTTGCCGTTCGGGGCAGCATTATCGATATTTTTCCAATCAATCACTCTCACCCTATTCGCCTCGATTACGATGATGACACCATCGATCGTTTCGTCTCTTTCAATCTCACGACCCAACGGGCACTCTCCCATTTAACACAAACCCAAATCGCTCATGCCAAAATTGACACGCTATTTTTTAACCACACAGTGGCCTCTACCGGACTCCTCTCAGAATTTTCTCCAGGAGATTACGTTGTTCACGAGACCTATGGCGTTGGCCAATTCAAAGGCCTTACCCGCCTTACCATAAGAGAGCATGAAGGCGAATATGTCTGGATACAATACAAAGGTGAAGACAAAGTCTACATGCCTCTTGATCAACTTCACCTGCTCCATCGATATGCAGGTGCAGATATGTCCCCTACTTTAAATGGATTACAAGACGGACAGTGGAAAGCCACAAAAGAAAAGGCCAAACGTGCCATTAAATTATTGGTAAAAGAATTGCACCAACTATATCAAGACCGACTCACCCGACAAGGCTTTGCTTTTGCCGAAGACACCGAATCACAACTCGAATTTGAAATCGCATTTCCACACCCCTGCACCATCGACCAACTCAAAGCCATCCAAGAAATAAAATCAGATATGGAATCCCATCGTCCCATGGATAGGTTGCTGTGCGGTGATGTTGGATTCGGAAAAACAGAAGTCTTTATGCGCGCCGTATTTAAAGCCGTTGAAAATGAAAAACAAGTCGCCATCTTGGTACCCACTACGGTCTTGGCACAGCAACACTACGACGTTTTCAAAAGCCGCTTTGCACCGTTTCCATTTCGTGTCGAAGTCCTCTCAAGATTTAGTGATAAAACACCACAGATAAAAATTTTAGAAGACCTTGCTCTCCATCGTGTCGACGTCATTATTGGCACCCACCGTCTTCTTAATAATCAGGTGAAATTTGCTGATATAGGCCTTCTGGTTATTGACGAAGAACAACGGTTTGGTGTCACGCATAAAGAAAAAATTAAGACGATCAAACCCAATCTGGATATCATATCTGTGAGTGCGACGCCCATTCCCAGAACGTTATATATGGCTCTCACCGGTGCAAGAGCCCTTTCGAAATTAGAAACGCCACCAGTCCTACGCAAGCCAGTGATGACCGTTGTAACCGAGTGGTCAGAAGAGATTATTAAAAAAGCGATACAGGCAGAATTAGATCGAAACGGCCACGTGTTTTATATCTATAATCGGGTAGAAAGCATTCAAAGAAAATATAACTATTTAAAATCACTTTTCCCCACACTTTCAATAGCCATCGCCCACGGACAACTCCCCGAAAAACAACTCCAAAAATCCATGGCAGATTTCGTCTCAGGAAAAACCCAACTCCTTCTCTGCACCACCCTCATAGAAAACGGCCTAGATATTCCTGAGGCCAATACCATTATTATAGAGGGGGCAGAAAAGTTTGGGCTATCACAAATCCACCAATTACGCGGCAGGGTAGGGCGCAGTCCCATTCAAGGCTATGCCTATATTTTGCACAGCCAAAACGGACTTGCCGATACGGCTATCAAACGCCTACAAGCGATTCGAGAATACACGTCACTCGGCGCTGGATATCAACTGGCCATGAAAGATCTAGAGATACGAGGGGCCGGCGCACTTCTAGGCCATAAACAATCGGGACACATCACGGCAGTAGGTTTTGAGCTCTATTGTAAACTCCTAGAAGAAGCCATCGCCCCAAAAAAATCAGGTCAACCCATTCTCATGACAGGCCCATTTTATATTCCTGAGACGTACATAGAGTCTGAAAGAGAACGACTCGCCATCTACCAACGCTTGCAATACGCACCCTCACGGTTTGCGTTAGAAGATCTCATCGAAGAACTACAAGACAGATACGGAAAAATACCAAAAATAGTAATGAAAACACTTGAGAGTTTGATAAAGAATTTAAGCGCATAAAGAAGCCCCTCGACTTTAGGGGGCGGTGAGACTTTCTCTAACTGTTTCTTTCTTTCCGTCGTTTCTCAGCCTTCTTGATACCTTCAAAAATATCCTGGGCCATTTGCTCGGCAAAATCTTCAACATCATTTGTTTCGCCCATAGAAAAAGCTACTTCGGCCAACCCACGCGCAATATCTTTTATTTTAGACTTACGAAGTTTAAAACGCTTTTTTTGAATGTCCATTACCACAGATGTGGCATCCGCCGTGTTTACATGTTTATTAAAAATCGGATCTAAGTCCGATCTTGACGATTTAATGCTTCCAAATGACATATTCAGTGAGAGTATATCATACGTGTTGACTAAGCAAATATTTCATTTCGGATACTGCATTTCTGATACCAATAAAGACTGCTCGAGAGACAATGCTGTGACCAATATTCAGTTCAAGTATTTCAGGGATTTTACAAATCGCAAGAACATTTTCAATTGTCAGTCCATGCCCTGCGTTAACGCCCAATCCAATCGAAGATGCAAACGTGGCCATCGCCTGCAAAATCTCGACCTGTCTTGGGGTTGTGAAATTTGCATACACACCCGTGTGCAGTTCTACATAATCCGCACCACAGTCTTTGGCGGCTTGGATTTGATCTCGATTGGCATCACTAAAAATAGAAACCGGAATGTTTTTATCATGAAGACGTTCAATCGTGTTTCGAATCGTCTCCATTTGTGACAGGACATCCAAGCCACCTTCCGTCGTAATCTCCAAACGTTTTTCAGGAACCAAACAACAAATAGCCGGCAAAACTGACCCAGCAATACTAATCATTTCATCAGTAGCAGCCATCTCAAAATTTAGACGATGTCCCTCAGCTTTTAGTGCCCAAACATCCCGATCTTGAATATGCCGTCTATCTTCTCGAAGATGTACAGTGATGCCATCCGCACCACCCAAAACAGCTTCTCGGGCTGCCATAACCACATCTGGCATTTCTGCTTTTCTAGCTTCTCTCAATGTCGCAATATGATCAATATTAACCCCTAATTTCATAAGGATCCGTCATTAAGACGCCAGTTAAAGGGCACTGTTCGTGAGCCCGATTCTTCAAGAAGTAAATGCTTGGTAGGATTGGCGCGAAATTGTTTAACAGCCGCATCCAGTTGTCGATCTAATTTAACAAAACGATAGGCCTCTAATCCTAAATCTGGAGAAGAAAGTGCTGTTGTGCAAAGTGCAAAAGGAACACGAGAATCTTTGTAGTCCAATAATAAAGTGGAGAGTTGTCGCAATGTATATGTTTTATATGCCGCGACAATAGCAGGTAGATCAAAGATAGATTGAAAAAAAGATCCACGATCCAAAATTTGTAGAATAGGATACACATCACTAACCATCTTTATCGCTGCAATATTATAAACATTAATCCAAAAAGCTTTAGCTTCTTCTGGCTTTTTAAATTGAGACAAATCCATTCTTTCAATTTCTTGCAAAACCAATCTGAAGCTAGAATCTTGTTTTAGAGACTCATATTTGAAAAGAGTGGTATCGATTCCTTGACGATTTCCTGTGCTAACACGCCGATTCAAAATGCCCGACCACATCGTTTCGTAAACAGGCGCGGCCCATGTACCAGAGCAAGAAATCATAATCAAAAAAAGAAATAATAAACGTTTTTTTATCATTAATGAAAAGAGACTTTAAGATACGCCATAAAAACAATCACGATTAAAAAAAACGTGCATACTTCATTTAATATGCGTAGCTGTTTAGAGGTGAGTTTATTGGTGCCATCGATTAAATTTTTGCGAATACGGCCCACATAAATCTGATAACCCATTAATCCAAAAACAAATAAAAGTTTCAGATGCAACCAAGGCTGTTTATATACCTGATACTTAATCATCAAAATAGAGCCAAACACAATCGTCGCGAACATGGCCGGATGTGCAATATAAAAAAGCAACCGTTTCTGCATAATCGCCAACTGATCTTGAACTGCTTTTTTGTCTGATGGAGTTTTTGTTTCGGCCTCAACATAGTAAATTTGCAAACGGACTAAATACAAAAGCCCCGCGAACCAAGCCACCATACTAATAACATGTAATGCCTTCAAAATTGGATATAACATAATTCCCTCCTTGCTAAAGTTCACCCCATCCTACTAAAATTTTACAAAATGCTAAAGGAGAACAAAAATATGTTAGAGAAAGATCAAGCCGCACACGACTTTACACTTAATAATCAAAATGGGGAAAACATCACCCTTTCCAGTCTCATTGGAAAATCAGTCGTGCTCTACTTCTATCCCAAAGACGACACCCCCGGCTGTACGCTAGAAGGCAAAGATTTTTCTGCATTAAAAAATCAATTCGAACAAAAAAACGCTATCGTCTTTGGCATCTCAAAAGATTCTGTCGACTCTCATGCCGCATTTTGCGGTAAATATAAGTACACCATCGATCTACTCAGTGATCCCGACATGAAAGTCATCGCGCCTTACGGTGTTTGGCAAGAAAAAAAGAATTACGGCAAAACCTATATGGGTATTGTGAGATCCACCTATCTCATTTCTACAGAAGGTACGATTCAAAAAATTTGGGAAAATGTCAAAGTAGAAGGCCATGCACAAGCCGTTTTGGATTCTATCAATGGATAAACTAGCCCCTCTCTTTAAAGATTTTTTGGGTCAGATCGGAGAAGACGTAAGCCGAGAAGGTCTTGTGAAAACACCCGAAAGAGCCGCCAAGTCTTGGCGCTTCCTAACAAAAGGCTACAACGAATCAGTCGACGATATTATTAATGGCGCTATCTTCGAAAGTAACACCGACGAAATGGTCATTGTTAAAGACATTGAGCTCTATTCTATGTGCGAGCATCACCTCTTACCTTTCTTTGGCAAATGCCACATCACTTATATTCCCAACGGCAAAGTTATCGGACTCTCAAAAATGGCCCGTATCGTAGATATTTTTGCACGCCGTTTACAAATTCAAGAAAATCTTACCCGACAAATTGCCGAAACACTTCTAGAAGTGACCGGTGCTATCGGAGTCGCCGTCGTCATCGAAGCCCAACATCTCTGCATGATGATGCGCGGCGTCGAAAAACAAAACTCCGTCATGAAAACATCCTGCATGCTCGGTATTTTTAGATCAAATGCATCCACCCGAAGTGAGTTCTTGAGCCTGATTTCTAAATGAATTTACCCCCGATAAAAACTTGTATTA
This sequence comes from Candidatus Margulisiibacteriota bacterium, assembly GCA_009691415.1. GTDB lineage: Bacteria > Margulisbacteria > Marinamargulisbacteria > SXXA01 > SICP01 > SICP01. The sequence goes on along the minus strand of SICP01000016.1, from coordinate 22,610 downwards.
TTTTCTGTTTCAACTAACTTCACTTCATAAAGCAAGCCTTTGGGTAGTTCTGGTTCCAACCAGTTCCAGAAAACAATCACCAAATTTTCGGCAGTGGGAATCACCTCTGCCAATTCGGGAATATCAAAATTCAAATGCCGATGATCCAATCGATCTATAATCACACGATGAATAATCGCTTTTAGCTCATCAATATAAACCAAAATACCTGTCTTAGGATCCGGAACTCCACGAATCGTGACAAAGAGTTCATAATTATGCCCATGGCCATTGTCGTAATTGCACTTGCCATAGAGTTTTTTATTTTCTTCGGTCGAAAGATGCGGACTATCCAAACGATGCGCCGCGCAAAACCGTTCCCGCCGTGTCAAATACACAAGTCCCTGGGGTGAATTCATATTGAAACTATATAACTTCTAAAGAAAAGACAAAAGAGCTAAAGTAAAGCCATGAAAGAATCGACTGCAAAAATAAGGCTCAGTCCCATCCACTTACAAACAATCATAGGTATTCTTCCTCAAGAAAGAACCACACCTCAATCCCTGATTCTACATTTAGCGCTTTATGTAGATAGTTGCCAAGCCGCGCTCACCGATGACATCACTCACGCCGTGGACTACGCACAGGTTCTTGCGTCCGTTCGAACCTATGTAGAAGACACCCAATTCCATTTAATCGAAACTCTCGCAGAAAAAATCGCGGCATTAATTTTACAAGATAAACGCATTAAAAAAATAAAACTGAAACTCGATAAACCACAGGCCTTTAACGAAGCACCCATGGTTTCTATTGAAATTAAGCGGCCTTAGTTTTTACCACTCCAAAGTCCCCGTCTGATATTCTCTAACGGTTCCCTCAAAAAAGTTCACTTCAATCATGCTGCCTTGGGTATATTCATCAATCCAGGCAAACGGATTCTTACTATTCCAAATTTTTGGCAGTCCAATGCTTTGTAAACGGACATCACCTACAAACTGGATGTATTCTTTCAATAGATCCGGTGTAAGACCCAAAATACCCGTGCCTATGCAAGATTCGCCCCACGTTGCTTCCATCTCTACCGCATCTTTAATATTCTGCGTAATACGCGCTTTGAAGGCGTCTGTCCAAAGCTCCGGTTGCTCTTCTTTAATCGCATTTGTGATATCCGTAAATAATCGCAAGTGCATATCTTCGTCGCGATTAATAAACTGAATCATTTCGCCACTGCCTTGCATTTTATTGTTTCTACGAAGATTATAAAAAATCAAAAACGCACTGAAAAAATAAATCCCTTCCAAAACAATATTTCCAATACAGGCTTCCAAAAACATTTGATCATTTTCAAACGTACCCGTTTTAAATAACGGATCAGCAATTTTATTTACAGCTCGTAATACAATTTGATTTTTCTCATATAACTCTTGATCCCGACGATACAGACCATAAATTTCTTCTGGATCCAATTGCATCGCTTCCACAAGCGTCGCGTAACTTTGTACATGCAGCGCCTCTTCAAACGTCTGACGCGCAATCGCCAACACCACTTCAGGGCTCGTAATATGCCGAATGATATTGCAAGCCAAGTTGTTGGTTTGTAGTCCGTCTAAATTAGAAACAAAGGCCAAGCTTCTGGAATACACGCGACGTTCTTGATCTGTCAACGAACTGGTATCGCACCACATATTAATATCCGATTGCATCGGGACTTCTTGAGGAACCCAGGTATTCTTGATCATATTATTAAAATGATCGTAGGCCCAAGGGTGTTTGAGGGGAGAAATTTGCATAAGGCCATCGTCAAATCCATTAATCACACGGCGTTGGTTAATGATATCGGCATTGGTTAGTTTTGAGGGCTTAAATTCCTCTTGAAATAAATTGGGTGCAGACATAGTTTGGAGCTCCTTTTTAAATAATTATTGGCAGGCTTCGCATTCGGCATCTGATCCAGATGAAACCCCGATTAACTCAGGATTGTCAGCAGATAAATGTGATTCTAGCGAAGACTTTTGAACTTGGCTTGCACCGATTGTTCGTAAATAATACGTGGTCTTAAGACCATATTCCCACGCCATTTTATAGGTATCGCTAATCGCTTTACCACTCTTAGAATTAATAAATACATTGGTAGACGCTGCTTGGTCAATCCATTTAGAGCGCATTGCAGCCGCCATTACAATCCAAGACGAATCAATTTCAAACGTCTCTTTATATTTTTCTCTAATACTTTCGGGGATTTCTGTGATTTGTTGGACAGACCCATTGTACATTTTGATTTTAGACACAATATCCCGATTCCATAATCCCAATTTTTCAAGATCATCTGTTAAATAACGATTTGCAACCAAGAAATTTCCAGACAGATTCTCTTTCATATAAATATTTTTGAAAACAGGTTCTGTACAAGGATACACACCCGAAATATTCGCAATCGTTGCAGTCGGTGCAATAGCCATAATATTGGAATTGCGCATGCCATTTTCTTTTACAAACGTCTTCAAGCTAGCCCAATCCAAACGGCTGTTGCGATCTACCATGATCTTGCGGCCACGCTCTTGCTCTAAAAGCGTCATTGAATCTAATGGGAAAATTCCGCGATCCCACTTACTGCCCTTAAACGTTTGGTAAGAGCCTCTTTCTAGAGCCAATTTTGAGCTTGCTTTAATAGCATAATACGAAATCATTTCCATGGACGAATCGGCGAAGTTTGTATTGTCTTTAGAGTCAAAAGCGATATGCAATTTAAACAAGGCATCCTGATATCCCATAAGGCCTAATCCAATCGCACGGTGACGCATATTTGCAGTTTCTGCTTCAGGCGTCGGATAGTAATTATTATCGATTACATTATCCAACATCCGAATACCCACTTCCAACGTCCTCTCAATCTTGGCCTCATCTAGCTTGCCATCTTCTGTAATCATATTGCTCATATTCAAGCTGGCCAAATTACAAACCGCGGTTTCTTCTTTAGAGGTATTTAGCGTAATTTCAGTGCACAAGTTAGATGAGTGAATCACGCCAACATGGTCTTGAGGATTACGAACATTGGCTGCATCTTTAAATGTAATCCAAGGGTGGCCCGTTTCATACAACATCGTCAACATTTTGCGCCATAAGTCCTGAGCCTGAATTGTTTTGGCACGCGGTAAATTTTGGTTTTCGTAGGCGGTATATTTTGCTTCAAATGCTTTGCCATATAAATCATGCAATTCAGGCGTATCACTTGGACAAAACAGTGTCCACTTCCCACCTTCTTCAACACGTTTCATAAAAAGATCCGGAATCCAACATGCCGTATTAATATCATGTGCCCGACGACGCTCATCACCTGTGTTTTTCTTTAACTCTAAAAACTGCTCAATATCCAAGTGCCAAGATTCCATATACGCGCACATTGCACCTTTACGCTTACCACCTTGGTTCACCGCAAGTGCAACATCATTAAAGATTTTAATAAACGGAATCACACCCTGAGAGAGACCATTCGTGCCTTTGATTTTAGAACCCGTTGCGCGAACCGGTGTCCAGTCCGTACCAATGCCGCCTGCCCATTTACTCAGTTTTGCATTGTCAGAAAATAATTTGAAAATATGATCCAAAGAGTCATCAACCGTGTTCAAATAACACGAACTCATCTGGCTAAATAATGTCCCGCTATTAAATAGGGTAGGGGTAGAAGAGACCAAATCTAAGCTAGACAAAACATTGTAAAAAGCAATTGCACTCTCTTCTTTGTTTGCTTCTTTTAAAGAAAGTCCCATCGCTACACGCATCCAGAACCACTGAGGCATTTCATAGATTGCGCTGGTCATGCTTCTGTCTCTTAATAAATAACGATCCATCAAAATTTGTGTGCCTAAAAACATAAAGAGTTTATCTCTTTCAGGATCAATCGCAGCGGCAATTTTTTCCAAATCAAATTCTTGTAGACCGGCATGAAGCATCGTATAGCCAACGCCTTTCTTAACATAATCGGTAAATTTGGAGCGATACACAGTCGCTGCTTGCTTGTCATTAAACGGGCAGCCCAAAACAGATTTGTAGAGTCCATTAAGTGCAATACGAGACGCCAAATACGCATACTCATAATGTATTTCGATGCGCTCACGTGCAGCACTCATCACCAATACTTCAATTTCTTGCTTGGGAATACGATCATAAATTTGAGGAATAATGGCATCCAACAATTCATGAATAGACACACGCATTAAATCAGTCGTCAATTTGCGTAACGTATCTTCAATAATCTTGGGCTCAAAAACAACAGTCTCGGACTCACTGACTTTAATAAGAAGCGTGTGCTCTTTGATTTTAGTCAGTGTTTTTTCTTGGCGGGCTAACTTGTGTTGTTCCCGATACAAAATATAATTTCTGGCAATGCGGTGATAGCCGTGATCCATCAAGGCATCTTCAGCAAAGTCTTGCACGGTCTCAACAGTGAGCCCCGTACGTTTTTCTGGTTGATGATTGATAAGTCTTTCAATTACTTCATTAGTTAATAAATCAACCGCAACGTCATCAGAAATATTTTCTGATAAAAAAGCTTTTTGAACAGCGGTATAAATGCGCTCACGGGCAAAAGGAACACGCTCTCCGTTTCGCTTAATAATTGTTTCAATAGTAGTCATATCGCCGCTCCTTTAATATTTTTGGCAAAACTTTATCCCAAAACGAGTCCTAAAACTCGCGCCAATTCTGTAACATATAGAGATTGTAATTGGGCTTCCAGTAAAACCGAGTGTCGAATATTTAACACTTCCCACATTATAAAAACCCCAGAGACAAAGTCAAACTTCTTTTCTGGAAAATGATTTTGACTGCATCTAAATTAATAGATAACAACGCCAAAAAACTAACAAGCATTGAAGTTTTCTTGTGGCCCTAATACCCTAAATTATTTGCCAGAAGGCAATAGAATTTTCTGTCCAGGGTAAATGACATTAGGGTCTTTAACCGTGTCTTTATTGAGGGCATAAATCTCGGCCCATTTTTCAGGGTCGTTATAAAGTGATCTAGCAATCTTATAAAGATACTCACCCTTTGTCACACCCTGTTCTTTAGGTTTTGGAACATCAACAACAAGTACTTTTATTTCTTTTACAGGAACTATCTGTTGTGCTTTTAGTGCGTCTAATTTCTTTAGTCTGGTCAGCTCTTCTTGTTTTTTAAGCAATTCGGCCAACTCATTTTCACGAGAGCTAAGGGCGTCTGCTTTTGCTTTCTCTATAAGTGGTTGAAAGGTATCTCAGTCTTTGCTCTACTTGCAGCACCATACGCTCTCGCCTCGTCTAACTGTGTTTCGGCTTGATTTAGTTTTGCTTAGGCAGCCTTTTTCAGTTGTCCATCATCACAGCCTTGCAAAAATATAATACCTACTAAAAAAGTAACTAAAGGCAACACTTTTTTACAAGTCATCATGAAACTCCTGGCTAGTTTTTAACTAGGTTTAGAATACAGTGGAAATAGGGTCGGTATGCAGCGTGCCTTCGATATAATAAGTTGTAACTGCATTGATGCGCCATTCTGCAACAGCTCTCTTAGAATAAGAAAAAGACGTGTGCATAAATGTTTCGCCTGGTTGAAGGGTGTAGTCTTTTAAAGAAGTTAAGGTGCCTTCAACAAATGAGTATTGTGTCTGATTCAAGTCATCCAGGATCGTGTAGGAAACAGAAACGGGATCATTGGGAAAGGAGATTGTGATTGGTTTGTCGGTTATATTTTTTATAGCAATGCCCACATCATATTTGGATTCTTCAGGAGAATGAGACGTGATTGACAGTTGGGTATGAAGTGAAATTTGTACTTGAGAAGGGTGTGACGTCGTATCTCTTGTGACTGACGCCAAGCCGCATCCGTGTAATAACGGAAGTGTCAGAAAAAGGGCGCATAAAAGAGTGTTTTTTATTCTTATGATAGTGAGTAGTTTCATTATAGACTTATCGTCTAAGCACATATCTGGATTGCATTGAAATAATTTAGTGCATTTATAACAATAAATAGTATCAAATTTTATTGACAGGGACTAGACTCGCACTTATTATAATCCCAACCAAAATAGTAGAGATAGGGGTTTTAATCATGATCGGACTTTCAGTAAAAGGTAAATATGGTGTCGCGGCAATGATGGATCTGGCAATAGGTTATCAAGCGGGCCCTATTCAAATTAAATCGATAGCAGATCGTCATCATATTCCACAGAATTATTTAGAACGCTTGCTCGCCGATCTCAAACGCGCTGGACTCGTCCATAGCTACAGAGGAAATCAAGGGGGCTATGAACTACGAAAGAATCCAAAAGATATTACGATTTACCACATTCTAGAATGCTTAGAAGGTCCGATTAATCTTGCAGAAGGCCACAAAGGCTGTAAAAATCTAAACTCTTTTTGGCAACAAATGAACGAAAAAATTAAAGAGGTCTTTAATCTTACTTTAACGGAATGTCTCGCGCATAAACAACTCGAAGAAAAAATGCTAACCTATTCTATATAACAGAGGAGAAAAAACATGGCAAAAATCGCAAATAATATAACTGAACTCATCGGAAACACCCCCCTCGTACGAATCAATCGTTTAACAGAAGGTGTTCATGCAGAAGTGCTCGGAAAATGTGAATTCATGAACCCTTGCAACTCCGTCAAAGATCGTATTGGTCTTGCCATGATCGAAGCCGGTGAAAAAGAAGGCAAACTTAAGCCAGGAAGTATCATCGTAGAACCTACCAGTGGAAACACCGGAATCGCACTTGCCTTTGCAGGCGCTGTCAAAGGCTATCAAGTCATTCTCACCATGCCAGATTCCATGAGTCTTGAAAGAAGAAAATTACTCAAGGCCTTGGGAGCACGTTTGGAATTAACCCCTGCACACCTTGGTATGCGTGGTGCGATCGAACGTGCAGAAGAATTGGCGAAAGAACTTGAAAACGTCTACATGCCACAACAATTTAATAATGTCGCCAATCCTGAAATTCATAGACAAAGTACGGCCGAAGAAATTTGGCGTGATACCGACGGCAACATTGACATGATCGTTACAGGCGTTGGTACAGGCGGATCCATTAGCGGTATTGCCTCTGTCCTAAAAAAGAAAAACCCCAATTTCAAAGCCATCGCAGTAGAACCCAAAGACTCTCCCGTGATTTCAGGCGGTCAACCTGGACCACACATGATACAAGGCATTGGTGCCGGATTTATCCCCCATAATCTAGACCGAAGTATTCTGGACGAAGTGATACAAGTGAGCAATCAAGATGCCATCCACACCGCGAGACGTCTTGCAAAAGAAGAAGGCCTACTAGTCGGCATTTCTTCTGGAGCCAATGTTTTCGCCGCAATCGAATTAGCCAAACGCCCAGAAAACAAAGGGAAACGCATTGTCACCATTCTCTGTGATTTTGGCGAACGATACCTCAGCACCAGTCTATACGATGAATAGGAGATCCCATGAAACTCACACTTAACGGACAAAACGAAACACTAGAAAACGAGACCCTCACCATCGAAGAGCTTCTCAAAATTAAAGACGTCAAAATGCCAGAAATGGTTACGGTAGAACACAACGGAGAAATCCTAGACCGAGCCGCCTTCGCAACAACCGCAGTAAAAGAAGGCGATACACTAGAATTCTTATACTTTATGGGCGGTGGGAGCCACTAGTTATGAACTTCGAAACAAAAGCTATTCACGCCGGATTTGAATCAGACCCCACAACAGGGGCCACGACGTTTCCTATCTATCAAACCGCATCCTATGAATATGAATCTGCAGAAGAACATTCTGACGTTTTCTTTGGACGTAAGTTTGGCCACCAATATTCACGCATTACCAATCCAACCGTGGCAGCGTATGAAAATCGTATTACGGCTCTAACCGATGGCAAAGGCACGCTCTGCACAGCATCAGGAATGGCCGCGATCACAACCGCGCTACTTTCCCTCACTAGTGCCGGCGACGAAATTATTGCTGCAAAAAGCTTGTTTGGGGGCACCTATTATCTCTTTAAACATGTCTTTGAAAATTTTGATATCACCGTAAACTACGTAGACACAACGGATTTAGCGTCGTACGAAGCTGCCATCACCGATAAGACACGGGCCATCTTTTTAGAGACCATTGGAAATCCAAAAATGGACGTGCCCGACATCGCCAAAATTGCAGCGTTGGCCTCTCAGCGTCATATTCCCCTCGTCGTAGATGGCACGACCACAACGCCTTATTTATTCGATGCAAAAGCACATGGCGTTTCTATTCTAGTGTTATCTACTACCAAATATCTATGCGGAAGCGGCACGACCATAGGCGGTTCTATTACGGATCTTGGAACATTTGATTGGAAGCAAACCAAAAGCCCTCGTATCAAAGAAGTCGGAGAAAAATTTGGTGACATGGCATTTCTTGCTAGAGCCAGACGCCAAGTCCAATCCAACACCGGCAGCACCATGTCTCCAATGAACGCATTCATCGCCTCTCTTGGTTTGGATACGTTGACACTCAGAATGGATAAACATTGTGCCAACGCACTGGCACTTGCCACCTATTTTCAAGCGCATCCGAACGTGAAAGCAGTTCATTATCCAGGACTTTCTACCAATCCAGATCATGACATTGCCAAGCGTCAATTCAAGAATCGATATGGCGGACTTCTCACGATTCAAGTGGGTTCCAAAGAAGCGGCGTATCGTGTGATAAATGAAACCAAGTTGGCCCGTATTTTAGTTAATATTGGCGACACCAAAACACTGGTAGTGCATCCCAAATCAACTATTTATAGAGACTTCACAGAGCAACAAGCAGACGAGGCCGGTGTTTTTGATGATCTGATTCGCATCTCAGTAGGACTCGAACATATCGACGACTTAAAAGCAGATTTCGACCAAGCACTCAAAAAGGCAATTATATGAACCTAACCGAAAATCAAATTGAGCGTTATAGCCGACATATTATTCTTCAAGATATTGGTGGGGTAGGGCAAGAGAAAATACTCAATTCCAAAGTTCTTATTATTGGTACAGGCGGCCTCGGGGCTCCCGCTGCACTTTATTTAGCTGCAGCAGGTGTGGGAACAATCGGTCTTGTAGACGGCGATGTGGTGGACATCAGTAATTTGCAGCGCCAAGTGATTCACTTCACGCCAGATATCGGAGTTTTAAAAGTAGAGTCGGCCAAAGCAAAAATTAATCAAATCAATCCCGATGTCATTGTCAAAACCTATGCCGAATTTTTTACTGCCGACAATGCGCTAGTAATTTTAAAAGACTACGATTTTGTGATCGATGGCACCGATAACTTCCCCGCAAAATTTCTTATTAACGATGCCTGTGTCATGGCTAAAAAGCCTTTTTCGCACGGCGGCATTTTACGATTTGCTGGCCAAACATTAACCCATACACCCGGCCATGCGTGCTATCGATGCGTTTTCAATAGTCCACCACCAGCCAACGCTGTCCCCACTTGTAGCCAAGCCGGCGTGCTCGGTGCAATTGCAGGCATGCTCGGGACAATTCAAGCCGCAGAAGCATTGAAATTTATCACAGGAGTAGGCGAATTATTGGTCGATCGCATGCTTATTTTTGATGCAAAAAGCATGAACTTCAGAACTGTAAAACTAAAGAAAAATCCAAGTTGCCCTCTCTGTGGAGACACACCAAAAATTACGAGCCTCATTGACTACGAGCAAGCCGTTTGTGATTTGAAAAAAGGATAAATATGAAAATAAAAAGAGACGTTTATAAAGCAATGATTCAACACGCAATAGATTTAAAACCCATAGAATCCTGTGGTTATTTAGCCGGGACACCAACCGAAATTAACAGGTTCTATCCCATGACCAATACAGATCAAAGCGCAGAGCATTTTATGTTTGATCCCAAAGAACAATTTCAAGTTGTGAAAGAAGCAAGAGCCAACGGCTTAAAATTGGTATCGGTATATCACTCTCATCCAGAAAGCCCCGCCAGATTATCTGAAGAAGATATTAAGCTATTAAACGATCCAGAGATGATCTATATAATAGTCTCACTAAGAGAAGCAACCCCCGCCGTAAAAGCCTATCAAATCCGCAAGCCAAACGAAGACACGATTGAAATCGATCGCGTCGAATTAACCATTATTTAAGGAGAAATACATGTTAACTTTCTATACAAATGATACCGTTTTAATATTAGAGCAAGATCAACTTGAAGAAGATATTGCTGAGTTTATAAAAGGCCAAATCGATCCCATTAGATTCAAGGCGATTCGCGTGGCTCACGGTGTTTACGAACAACGCCAACGCGACACCTACATGATTCGTATCAGATGCGCAGCGGGCGGAATCACGCCTCGCCAATTGAAAAAAACTGCAGAACTTGCCGATGCTTACGGATCTGGCGAAGTTCACTTTACAACGCGTCAAGAAGTACAAGTGCACGATGTGTTGATCGAAAATATTATGAATGTTATTCGTGGTCTTAACGAAGTAGAACTTAGTTCTCGCGGCGGCGGTGGAAACACCATTCGTAATATTTTAACGTCTGCCGATTCTGGTGTTGATCCTGAAGATGTTTTTGATGTAGATCCTTATGCGATCGAACTCACAACGCGTTTGATCAACGAACCGGATTCTTGGAATCTTCCTAGAAAATTTAAAATCGCCTTTTCAAACAACTCCAAAGACACCGCCTACACACAAGCAACGTGTCTTGGATATGTTGCCGAAATCAGAAACGGTCAAAAAGGGTTTCGTGTATATTGTGCCGGCGGCATGGGTGCAAAACCAATGGTGGGTCACCTGCTTTTAGAATGGATTCCTGACACACAAGCCTACCATGTGGCACGTGCTCTCAAAGTAATGTTCGATAAAAACGGAAATAGACGGAGTAAGTTTTCAAATCGTATCAAATTTCTTTGGAAAAAATTGGAGCAAGACGAATTTGTACGCCTCTTCAAATTAGAGTTTGATCCCATCAAAGATGATGCCAGTTTAAATCTTGTTTTACCTGATTTGAAAAACGAAGCCAAGTCAAGTAATTTAGCCAAGAATCCTGCTCAAGGTGATGATTACGAGCTTTGGGAAAAGCGATTTGTTTTTGATCAAAAACAGGCTGGGTTAAAGTCTGTAAAAGTTCCTCTCAGACTTGGAGATTTACTTCGTGAAGATGCCGATAGTCTCTGCGATTTTCTGGCTGAAATGGGCGAAAATAATATTCGATGCGACCGTGCACAAAACATGCGCCTCAGAAATATTCCTGAAGCCTATCTCGGAAATCTCTATCACATCATCAAAAACATGAAACAATCTCTCGTCCAATATCCGCCTTTTCTAAGTAACATGATTAACTGCACGGGTGCACAAACCTGTAAGCTAGGAATCTGTCTTCCAAGAGGTCTGTCTGATGCTATATGTGAGCGTCTCGGAAAAAGTGATTTGCGCCTCGACGAAATTAGCGACTTCAAAGTCAACATGTCAGGTTGTCCCAATACCTGTGGCATGCATCACGTGGCCGACCTTGGGTTCTTTGGAAAAATTGGTCGTAAAGAAGCAGAGATCTATCCCTCCTATAATGTAATGGCCGGTGCTCATGTTGGACAAGATGGATTAATGCTCTATGCCCAACGTGTCGATGAAATCCCTTCCAAGCACGTGCCAGATTTTCTTTATGATTTCTTGTCAGTATGGATTGAAGATAAAAAAGACTATGCCGGAAACTATCAAAAATTCTTAGATGAAAAAGGCAAAGACCTGATCAAAACTCTGTGCGAAAAATACAGATTTGTCCCAACATACGAAGAAGATCCAGAAATGTTTCATGACTGGGGACGTGATCGTCGCATGACAATGGATGACATGGGCACTGCAGAATGTTCTGCCGGTATGTTTGACATGATCGACGTCGATAAAAAACAAATCGAAGAAATGATCAAAACTATCGAAACTGTAGAAAACAAAAAAGAAACCCTCTACAAAATCATTTTCCACTCCTCTCGGATGTTGCTTGTCACCAGAGGGCTTGAATCCAAAACAGAAACCCAAGCGATCGAGTTATTTGCTAAGCATTTCGTCACAGCCGGACTCGTGAACGATAGATTTCAAGACGTTCTCACACTTGCAAAACTAGACCTGAAAGACGAGCTATTAAAACACCAAGCTCTTATTTTAGACCTAGGTCAAACCGTGGTAGATCTTTATAAAAATATGGACGATTCACTCCGTTTCAAAACCGAAAAAACAGAAGAGATTCCTGGTCAAAATGGTCCCGTTGTTAAAGATTTTCGTGGCGTCCAATGTCCCATGAATTTTGTTAAAACAAAATTGGCATTAGAGACATTAAAATCTGGAGACAAATTAGAAGTACTACTCGATAACGGCGAACCCATTGAAAATGTTCCTAATTCAATTGCACAAGAAGGCCATAAAGTATTACATAAAAATAAACAGGCTGAAGGCCATTGGTCTGTATTAATTGAGAAAGTATGACCCCCGAAAAATTAATCGCAAAACAACTAGATCACTTCGGCGATAAAATACTTCTGGCCTCAAGTCTTGGGGCCGAGGACCAAGTTCTCACCGACATGGTATTGAAGCACAATCCCAAAGCCAGAATTTTTATCCTGGACACCGGACGCTTACATCCAGAAACCTACGATGTTATTGCCGCTACTGAAAAACGCTATCAGATGCGCTATGAAATCTATTTCCCAGAAGCCAAAAAAGTAGAAGATATGGTGCGCGAAAAGGGCATTAACTTATTTTACGAAAGTGTAGAAAATCGCAAAGCCTGCTGCCATATCCGAAAAGTAGAACCCCTTGCACGCGCACTCAAAACCTGCGAAGCCTGGATCACTGGCCTCAGACAATCACAATCTGCAACGCGTGAAGACATTAAAGAAACCGACTGGGATGCCATTCACAACATCCACAAATTTAACCCTCTCGCAACTTGGTCAAACGAAGACGTCTGGGAATATATCCACAAACACAATGTGCCCTATAATATTCTGCATGATAAAGGATTTCCAAGCATCGGCTGCGCGCCATGTACACGTGCGATTGAGCCTGGAGAAGAGATTCGTGCTGGCCGTTGGTGGTGGGAACAACCAGACAATAAAGAATGCGGTATACATATTGTTGACGGAAAAATCGTAAGAAGGAAATCATGATGGACAATCTAGACCGTCTAGAATCTCAAAGTGTTTACATTCTCAGAGAGGCGTATCGTGACTTTAAAAGTTTATGCATGCTGTGGTCTATTGGAAAAGACAGCACTGTTTTATTGTGGTTGGCTCGAAAAGCCTTTATGGGACATGTCCCTTTTCCATTGGTTCATATCGACACATCATTCAAAATTCCAGAAATGATTACCTATCGTGACGAAATCGCTAAGAAATGGAAACTCAATATGATCTATGGTCAAAACGAAAAGGCCATCGCAGATAAACAAACTTTTCCGGATGGCGCAATGGATCGCATCGCCTGCTGCCGCGCCCTCAAAAGCGACGCCCTCAAAAATACACTTTCAGGTGAATGGAAACGCTATCGACTCAATCATAGTACTGGTAAATACGATATCGACACACAAACCCAAGCTTACACCGGCGTCATTGTAGGGGCACGTGCAGATGAAGAAGGCAGCAGATCTAAAGAGCGCTATTTTTCACCACGAGATAAATCCAGCGAATGGGATGTCGGTGATCAACCCCCCGAATTTTGGAATCAATACAAAACTCATTTTCCTCTCGGAACCCACATTCGTATTCACCCACTTTTGGATTGGACCGAACTCAATATTTGGGAGTACATTCAACGCGAAAATATTCCCATTACTGATCTCTATTTCGATCAAGGAAAAGGAAGTCGCTATCGGTCATTAGGCTGTTATCCATGCACGACTCCTATACAATCCAAATCAACCACAGTAGCTGAAATTGTTGAGGAGCTTAGCTCAGGTGCACTCTCCAATATTGCAGAACGATCTGGCCGTGCACAAGACAAAGAAGATGGTGGTGGACTCGAAACACTCAGACGCGAAGGATATATGTAATGGAAAGAATGAATATCGTTATTGTTGGTCACGTTGACCACGGGAAAAGCACCTTAATTGGAAGATTACTCGCAGACACAGGCTCTCTACCAGAAGGCAAATTAGAACAAGTCAAAGCAATGTGTCTCGTTAATGCAAAGCCCTTTGAATATGCTTTTTTATTAGATGCCCTAAAAGACGAACAATCACAAGGGATTACTATCGACACCGCGCGAAGTTTTTTTAAAACAAAAAAACGTCACTACATCATCATCGATGCGCCAGGCCACATTGAATTTCTAAAAAATATGATCACCGGTGCAGCACGTGCAGAAGCAGCTATGCTATTAATCGATGCACACGAAGGGGTCCAAGAAAATTCGCGTAGACATGGCTACCTACTGTCTCTACTTGGTATCAAACAAGTCGTCGTCCTAGTCAACAAAATGGATCTCGTCAATTACGATCAAGCCACTTATCAACGCATCGTCGAAGAATATCAAGACTTTCTCAATGAAATTAATGTCACCCCAAAAGCCTTTGTTCCCATTGCAGCCAGAGAAGGCGACAATTTGATGCAGGTGTCATCTCAGATGCCTTGGTACACCGGACAATCTGTATTAGAGCTTATGGATAGCTTTGAAAAAGCAAAAGACAAAAGCGAGCAACCCTTACGATTTCCCGTACAAGATATCTATAAATTTACAGAAGAAAATGATGACCGACGCATCATTGCAGGAACTGTCGACACAGGCAGTGTCAGAGTGGGAGACGATGTCATCTTTTTGCCTTCACAAAAAACATCCACCATTAAAAATATTGAAGGGTTCAACACGCCAGTCCGTAATGAAATCGGTTCGGGGCATGCCACAGGATTTACACTGACCAAAGAAATCTATATCAAGCCCGGTGAAATTATGTGTAGGGTAGGGGAGTCCCATCCCGAAGTGGGGACAACGTTTAAAGCCAATATTTTTTGGCTTGGCAAAGCACCTATGATAAAAGATAAAAAATATAGTATCAAATTAGCAACCGCGCGTACCACACTTTATTTACATGACATTATCACCGTTCTTGATGCGGCAGAACTCACACAAAGCAAAACCAAAACCCAAGTAGAGAGACACGATGTTGCCGAATGTGTTTTTCAAACATTACGACCACTCGCATTTGACACTGTAGAAAATTTGGAAAGTAGTAGCCGCTTCGTCATTATTGACGACTATGAAATTGCGGGTGGTGGCATCATCACAGAAAATCTCACCCATCATGTTTCCAGAATGGAACAGTTTGTACAAGCCAGAAATTACGCCTGGACACGCAGTAAACTTTGGCCTCAAGACCGAACCAAACGATATGGGCAAAAACCCGCTCACATCTTAATAACAGGTGCACAAAATACGGGGAAATTTGGACTTGCAAGAGAACTCGAAAAACGTCTTTTTGAAACGGGGAAAAATGTCTATTGGATGGGAATTTCAAATATCATCTTGGGTGACGAAGCCAACAGAGACGATCATCTCCAACGACTAGGTGAAATGGCGCATCTTTTTACAGATGCAGGGCTTCTCTTATTGTCGACTGTTTCTGAGTTAGATGACACAGACATCCAACAGATTAAAACACTCAATAAACCCCAAGAAATATTTGTCGTAACAATAGGGGAAACCTCTTTAAGTTCTGAAAATATAAATTTTAAATTATCTTCAGACAGTACAAACGAAGATCGTTTAAATCTGATTCAATTATTTCTATTAAAAATAGGGATAATCTTTTAATCTAAAAAGGGAAAATATGAAAAAAATAGCCAAATTTACGATATATTTTTTGGGGTCTAATAAATTATTTTGTATTCCTCGAAAATATATTCGTAAAGGATTAGAAGTGTATTATCGCAATAAAAATACAATGATTATTTCCTTAAATAATCCAGAAGATCAAGATATTTTTAATTTGATTAAAAAAATAAAATTTGAAACTAAATTACTGCTTAGTGATTTGGAGGCGTACCAAATTTATAAATATGTTAAGAAATCTGAGAAAATTAAAGGAGATATTGCTGAAGTTGGTGTGTATAAAGGCGGTTCCGCTAAACTGATCAATGAGGCAAAAGGAGATAAAGAAGTATATTTATTTGATACATTTGAGGGGTTGCCAGATATTGGCGTAGAAGATACAAAAAGCCAATTTCAAAAAGGTCTTTATGTTGGTACTTTGGATTCTGTAAAAAGTTATCTAAAAGAGTATCCTAGAAATTTATTTTATAAAGGGGTATTTCCTGAAACCTCACAACCTATAGAAAATAAGATATTTTCATTTGTACATCTTGATGTGGATCTCTACGAAGCGACGATTAAATCCCTTGAGTTTTTCTATCCAAGACTTAGCCAAGGCGGCGTTCTTATATCCCACGATTATAGAGATTCAGAAGGGGTGAAAAAAGCTTTTGATGAATTTCTGAGAGACAAAAAAGAGGTCCTTCATGAACCGTCTGGATGTAATCAATGTCTCTTTATAAAATTATAAAGAGACATTAAAAAAAGAAGCTAATTTAGAGAATAGTAAATGTACAGGTATTATCGTGACAGTTTAAAAAGGCCTCTTTAAAAACATGGGTATTTGCCTCACCACCGTCCACTGGGAAAATAGAAATTTCCCCAGTTTCAAACGTAGCCACTAAAGGCGCGTGATCGTGTCCAATAGTTAAAATAGTAGACGCATCTTTTATAAAGAGTTTACTAGCAACACCTTTTACGGCATTACCCTCAACAAACGAAACCGTATACGCTATTTTCGTCATGCTTTTTTATTTTCCTCATACTTCTCAACTGCGTCTTCAATTTTACCAATCATATAAAAATATTGTTCAGGAATATGATCGTAAAGACCTTTGGTAATATCTTCAAATCCTTGGAGCGTATCGTCTAGACCCACATATTTTCCAGGCATACCTGTAAATGTTTCTGCAACAAAGAATGGCTGAGACATAAACATCTGAATTTTACGTGCTCTATTAACCGCAAGCTTGTCTTCTTCCGAAAGTTCACTAGTTCCCAAGATCGCAATAATATCTTGCAACTCTCTATATCGTTGTAAATTTTTAAGAACCGTTTGAGTGATGCCGTAGTGACGTTCACCCACATAGGAAGGGTCCATAATCCGTGAAGTTGAACCCAGTGGATCCACCGCAGGATAAATACCCTGTTCTACAATTTTACGAGAAAGAACGGTAGAACAATCCAAGTGACTAAAGATCGCAACTGTACCTGGATCCGTAATATCATCGGCAGGAACATAAACCGCTTGAATCGATGTGATAAAGCCTTTTTTAGTTGAAACTATACGCTCTTGAAAACGACCTACTTCAGAATTCAACGTTGGCTGATATCCAACCGCTGATGGCATACGTCCCAAAAGAGTAGACACTTCGGAACCAGCTTGTACAAATCTAAACACGTTATCCAAGAAGAAAAGAACGTCCTGTCCCTTTTCGTCTCTAAAGTATTCCGCTTGTGTCAATCCAGCCAAGGCCGCAATTTGACGTGCTCCAGGAAGTTCACCCATCTGACCAAACAAAAGAACCGTATTTTTCAAAACACCCGATTCATTCATTTCAAGCCAAAGATCGTTTCCTTCACGGGTACGTTCTCCAACGCCAGCGAATACAGAAGTTCCACCGTGTTGCTTAGCCATGTTATGAATCAATTCCATAATAATAACCGTTTTGCCTACACCCGCTCCACCGAATAGACCTGTTTTACCACCTTTAATATAAGGTGCAACTAAGTCGATAACTTTAATGCCTGTTTCAAAGATTTGGTTGTCAATTTGAATGACTTCAAACGGAGGCGGATCTCTACGAATGCTAGAATACGTCACGTTTTCAAGATCACCCATTTTATCTAGCGGTTCACCTAAAACATTAAAAAGACGCCCCAATGTTGCGTCACCAACAGGAACAGTGAGCTTTTTCTTGGTATCCAAAACAGGTGTTCCACGTTTCAGACCTTCTGTTGGATTAATCGCAATGGCACGAACAATATTGCCTTCGAGTTGCATGGCTACTTCCGCAACAACAAGAGAAGACTGGCCATTGTCCAAACTTTGGTGAATTTCTAAACGATTACGAACCGCGGGAATAGCATCCGGGGAAAACTCTGCATCAATAACGGGTCCAATAACCTGGACAATTTTACCATAACTCTGTGTCATAAAGATCAACTCCTATTTTTGTTTTTTTAGCGCCTTAAACGTACTAATGATTTCCGAAATTTCTTGCGTTATCATCCGTTGTCTCTCTTTGTTAAGATTCATGTTCAGTTCGTCCGAGAGAGACTTAACATTATCCACCGCGCTCTTCATCAGCAAGAAACGCTGACTGAATTCAGAGCTAATAGAATCCTGAATCACTTTTAACAGCTTAAGACGATAATAAAACGCCGCCATATTGGTTTGTGCTGTTTTAAAAGCAGGCTCAACATAAACGGGCGCACTTAATGTTATATAAGGTGCAAACGCGTCTTCCCGTGGAGGATAGAATTGCTCAATTGTCAAACGTTGACTGATAATGGATTTGAATTCAAATTGTACGGTATAGATACGGCGGCCTTCTTTAATATACTGGTCGACGATTTTGTACAATTCAAGATTTTCCTCTTGTGTAAACAGATCTTTTTGGGGAGCAAAGAAACGTGCTTTACGCTTTTTAGTAACAAAGATAGCTTTTTTACCTACGCAGAGTAACTCGACACTATCTTCAGGAATATTTTGTGAGTGACACCATGCAGTAAACTGATTTAAGACGTCTTGGTTAAAAGACCCGCAAAATCCACGATTTGAAAAACACAAAATAAACACAGGGGGTAAAGCCAAAGCCAATTCCGGATTAAAAAATGCAGTCCGAATATGTTCGTCTTCTACAAGTAACCTCCCTAAAACGCGTTTGGCGTCTACAAGCGATTCCCTGAGTTTCTGTAATTGATTTGTGATCCGTTTTATTCGACTGATCGTCACAATTTGCATTGCATAAGTAATATTATGAATACTCTTGAGTCCGTCAATACGCGATTTTATTTCAAAAATTTCAGGCATGATCTATGCTTTTTTAATTTGAAATGCAGAGATGGCTTCTTTAATGACTTTCACCATCTGCTCTTCTGTTTCTTTTGTTAATTTGTGAGTACTTCTGATTGTATCAAAAATGTCTGCATGTTTTGTGCGAACTGAAGTCATAATAAAGGTTTCAGCTGCTTTAATGTCATGAATTTCTAGATCTTCAAGAATACCAGAGGTCGCAAGATAGATGTTTACAACCTGCTCTTCAACAGGGATAGGCTTATGCTTATCTTGTTTGAGAATTTCAACCAAAATCTTTCCGCGTTTTAATTGCTTTTGTGTTTCTTCGTCCAATTCGGAAGCAAATGCAGTGAAAGATTCTTTCTCTTTGTACCGTGCAAGTTCTAAACGAAGTTTTCCAGATAATTTCCGAATCGCTTCAATTTGTGCCATACCACCTACACGAGAAACCGAAATCCCGGCATTGATCGCAGGTCTAAATCCTGAGTAAAAAAGATCGCTCTGCAAAAAGATCTGACCGTCTGTAATAGAGATAACGTTTGTAGGGACATATGTAGAAATATCACCTTTTTGCGTTTCAATAATAGGAAAAGACGTGATAGATCCTCCTCCCAATTCTTTAGACAAACGTGCGGAACGTTCGAGCAAACGAGCGTGAAGATAAAAAATATCTCCAGGAAATGCTTCACGTCCTGGAGGGCGTTTGAGTAGTAGAGAAATCATCCGATAGGCATTGGCATGTTTGGTTAAATCATCGTAGATCACCAAAACATCTTTTTGATACGTATGCATAAACTCTTCTGCCATTGCTGTGCCAGAATACGGTGCTAAGTACTGCATGGATGCAGGATCATCAGCAGACGCATCTACGATGATGGTATAATCCATTGCACCGTTGACTCTTAAAATTTCAGCGACTTCTACAATAGACGCCGATTTTTTTCCGATCGCAACATAGATACATAAAACACCTGTATCTTTTTGATTAATAATGGCATCAAGAGCAAGTGTTGTCTTGCCAGTTTGACGGTCACCAATAATTAATTCGCGTTGACCACGACCAATTGGTATAAGGCCGTCTACCACTTTGTATCCAGTTTGAAGAGGGACGCTTACTGGCAAACGGTCGATTACGCCAGGCACCTTACACTCTACTGCACGAAATTTTTCTGTATTAACAGGACCTTTGCCATCAATAGGATCCCCAATAGCATTAACAATACGGCCCAAAAGCGCATTCCCAACAGGAACTTGCATAATTCTAGCCGTACATTTTGCCCAAGAACCAGCGCGCACGTCTGTTTTTTTGCCCAAAATAATAACCACAACTTCATCAGTTTCTAAATTGAAAACGATGCCGAATATTTTGCTTTCGAATTCAATCATTTCACCGATCATGGCATTGGGCAACCCACCAATCCGTGCAATACCATCTGCGCTTTCTAGAACCAAGCCGACTTCATCGCCTTGTGCTTCAAATTCATATCCTTCCAGTCTGGTCTTAATCAGAGTGGATATTTCTTTTACATCGAAATCCATAACCTAGTCCTCCAACAAACGAAATTTAAAATCTGTTAACGCTTTGTCCAATGAAAAGTTATAGACTTTCCCACCTGGCAATTTAAAAACAATACCGCCTATCAGACGCTCATCAACAAAAGACATCAAAATTACTTTTTTATTCAATGTCTTTTCAAGTTTCTGTGAAAGCCGAACTTGTAAAGGGTCTGACAAGGCAATAGCCGTAAAAACTTGTACAATAATTGCGTTATCTTTTTCATTAACGTATTTATTAAAACTTTCATGAATATGATAAATTTTGTGACTACATTCATTTTCCAAAAGTAAAAAAAGTAACTCGTTAAACGTTTTGGACTTTTTGAATCCAGGAAGTGTTTCTACGATTTCTACTTTTTCTTCAGAAGTGAGTTTGTAGTGTTTAAGTAAATGGCGCATTTCGTAAGTATGACGAGACAAATAGTAGAGTTCAAAAATGTTGTGCTGTAATTCAGGGACTTCAGTACGTTGACTGGCCCTTTCATAGAGACGACTTAAACTGATATCTATATTTTTTTTCATCGTGTTAAGAGGGCATCAAATTCTTGGATATCTTCTTCAATCAATCTTTCGTGTTCAGCTGCATTAATTTCTCTGCGAATAATTTTTTTGGCAGCAGATAAAATGAGGCCAACAGATTCGCTTTTCATATCGAGGATAAAGCGTCTCTTTTCTAGATCGATTTCGTTACGAATACCCACCAAGAGATTTTGCTTTTCTTGATGCATTTTTTCCATTTCCGTTTTTTTAATTTCATCACGTTCTTGATGTGCCAATGCCAAAATCTGTCTGGCCTCATCTTGAGCCTGTGAAAGTTTTTCACGGTATTCATTTAAAATACGCTGAGATTCCTTATTGTTATTTTCTAGTTCTAGAAGCGCAGCTTGTTTCCGCGCCTCTGACTCTTCCACCATTTTTAAAAATGCAGGTAAAGCAAATTTATGAACTAGAAATAACAAAATTAGAAAATTAATCAGTGTCCAAAAAAACAAACTCGAATTAAATTCGAACATTATAAATCCTTTTTAGAAACTATGAATGAGATTGAATCAACATGAACGAAATAACAAGCGCGTAAAGTGCAATCGCTTCAATAAACGCAAACCCAATGAACATCAAAACACGAAACGTTGCCAACATATCTGGCTGACGTGTAATAGCATCCAATGTTTTAAAGTAAACAATCGCCAAAGAAAAACTGACGCCTAGTGCTGCCATTCCAATTGATAAACCTGCTGCTAATGATTCCATAATTTATATCCTCCTGATCTATTTTCGATTTTATTTTTTTACAAACGTCTTATTAATCTATATAAGAAACTAAATCTTTTCAACCCTTGTTTTTTCTAGTGCGCCCCATTCACTGCATCGCTTATATAAAACGACGCTAAGTACGTGAAAATAAAGGCCTGAATAAACGAAACAAACATTTCAAATAACGACAATAAAACGACTCCACCAAACGGCAGCCATTTGATTGCCATTGGGCTCATCATCGTTAGCGTGATGAAAATCGTTAACACCTTGTGCCCTGCCAACATATTGGCAAACAAACGCACAGCAAGCGAAAAGGGGCGTGCGAGCTGACTAATCATTTCGAGCGGCACAAAAAACAAGAGCATGGGTTTCGGAATACCATTAGGTGCAAAATGATCCAAGTGATGTGCTTTATGTGTCTGAAATCCAGTCAAATGCGCAATCACAAAAATAAAAATTGCCAACGATGCAGTGACATTAATATTACTATTAGGGGATTCTCCACCAGGCAATAGTGCAGATAAATTATTAAGTAAAACAAATAAGAAAAGAGTGATTAGGAATGAAAACCAAATCTTACTCTTGGTTTTAATGCTACTTGCAAACGCATCCGAAATAAAATCAAACAGATAAGATTCTACCTGACGGACCTTGGGAAATAGATTAGCAACAAACAAAAATAAAAAAATAAGGGCACACGTTCCCCACATGACAACTACAGGGTGAGTAATCGATAAAT
>SICP01000015.1 GCA_009691415.1 Candidatus Margulisiibacteriota bacterium | reverse complement strand
AAGGGTTGGAGATTAAATTAACGCCAGGATTTGATGTTGGTTTTCGATTAGGTAGAGATGGAGGACTTAAAGGGATGTATAAAGATGCCGTGGGAGTACTTCAAAGTTTCCCTTTAGAAAAACGTAGTATTCCTTATGCGGGAGGTGGTTATGCAGTGATGATTTGCATACCGCCAGAGGCAAAGAATTTTCCTGAAGGCGTGAAAGCAAATTTAGAAAAAGCAGTCGCGGAGTGGAACAAACAAAATAATATTGATGTAAAGCACGATTAGCTTGAGATAGAAGCTTAGTAGGAGAAGATTTAGATCATAGATTCCCCGTCTTTTGTGGCTGTGTTAAATTTAGGTATGGATAAATCACTTGGTGAAATTCTTCTTTATCAAACGGCTCAGGGGCCTGAGCTTGAAATTCAGTTTCAAGAGGAGACTTTATGGTTAACTCAGGCGCAAATTGCAGTTCTTTTTGGGATTCTACGTCCTGCTATTACTAAGCATCTTAATAATATTTTTAAATCGGGGGAGCTTTCTCAAGAATCAGTTAGTTCCATTTTGGAACATACTGCACGAGATGGGAAACTATATAAAACACAATTTTATAATCTAGATGCAGTCATTTCTGTTGGATATAGGGTCAATTCTAAAGATGCAACCCAGTTTCGTATTTGGGCTACACATATTCTTAAGACGCATTTAACGCAAGGCTATACCCTCAATGAAAAACGGCTTCGAGAGGCACATCATAAATTGTTTAGTCTTCAAGATGCAATTATTCTTTTTCAGAAAAAATCTAGTAGTTTATTGATCTCAGATCAGTCTCATGAGATCTTAAATCTTCTTGCGAATTATGCGAAAACGTTGACGCTTCTTGAGCGTTACGATGGTAAGACTTTGTCTTTGCCAAAAGGTGGAAAATCCGAGTTTCTTCTTGAATATAAACGGTGTCTTTCTATTGTTTCTGAGGTTAAAAATGCTTTGGTGGCTAAACAGGAAGCGGGTCCTTTGTTTGGGCAAGAAAGAGACTCTACTTTTGAGGCTATTATTAGTACACTTTATCAGACGTTTGATCAGCAAGAATTGTATCCATCTACGGCATCAAAGGCGGCACACCTTCTTTATTTTGTAATTAAGGATCATCCTTTTTCGGATGGTAACAAACGTATGGGATCTTTTTTGTTTGTGTATTTTTTGGATCAGTCTCATAGTTTGTATAAAGAATCAGGAGAACGCAAAATTAACGATAACGCATTAACTGCGTTGGCTTTGTTCATAGCAGAGAGTGACCCTAAGGAAAAAGAAACGATGATTGCGCTTATTTTAAATTTGATTTCGGATTCGATATGAAAATAGTTATTGCAGAAAAACCCAGTGTGGCCCGAGATCTTGCGCGTGTTTTGAAGGTGTCTCAGAAGCGTGAGGGATATTTTGAGGGGAATGGGTATCAGATTAGTTGGGCGTTTGGGCATTTGGTGCGGTTGTTGGATGCTCAGGGGTATGACCCCGCTTATGAAAAATGGAATTTAGAAAGTTTGCCGATTGTGCCCGAGCCGTTTCGGACGGAGGTGTCGCCTGAGGCGAAGCGTCAGTTTGATGTGATTGCGGGTTTGTTATGTGGGCCTGAGGTGGAGTCTGTCGTGTGTGCGACGGATGCGGGGCGTGAGGGCGAGTTGATTTTTCGGCATATTTATCAGTTGTCGGGATGTGATAAGCCGATTAAGAGACTGTGGATTTCTTCGCAGACGGATCAGGCGATTAAAGAGGGGTTTGAGAAATTGAAAGATGGGGCGGCGTATGAGTCGCTGTATGATTCGGCGTTGTCGCGGTCTGAGGCAGATTGGTTGGTGGGTATTAATGCGACGCGTGGGTATACGAAGCGGTTTGGTTATGGGCAAGGTGTGATGAGTGTTGGGCGTGTACAGACACCTGTTTTAAAACTGATTGTGGATCGTTTTGTGGCCAATCGTGATTTTGTGCCCGAGACGTATTTTGAAGTGCATGTCAAAGTGAAACATGAGAACGGGACGTTTCCGGCGGTTTGGTTTTTGGATAAAGAGTCGCGTCTTATGGATGGGAAAGTTGCGGATCAGATTGTTGCGGATGTAAAGCAAGCTGGGACGGGGTTCATTAAGAAAGTTTCGATTAAACAACAGACGGAGCAGCCGCCCCTTTTATATGATTTGACGGAGTTGCAAAAAGACGCCAATCGCAAGTTTAAATTTTCGGCGGATAAAACGTTGCAAACAATGCAGGCGTTGTATGAGACGCATAAGATTTTGAGTTATCCACGGACGTCCTCTCGGTATTTATCGGCGGATTTGAAGGCGAAGATTCCGGGGCTGATTAAAAATTTGGCAGAGGCGGGTATTTTTGAAGAGGTGGCTCGTGGATTATTAACGCAGGATTTGGGTAAACCGAATCGCTTATTTGATGATAAAAAAGTGACGGATCACCATGCGATTATTCCCACAGATAAGCGGCCTGTTTTGTCGGTTTTATCTAAAGACGAACGATTAATTTATGACATGGTTGTGAAGCGGTTTTTGGCTGGATTTATGCCGAATTGCGAGAAAGAATTGACTGAAATTATTTCTGGTTTTTCGGAACATTTGTTTAAGTCCAATGGAACGGTGATTAGGTTTTGGGGCTGGCGGGATATTTATAAGGGTGAAGAAGATGACGACGATTCGAAATCAAAAGAGAGTGCGGGTCTTTTGCCTATTGTTGCCGAAAATGATGGTGTGATTCCTCAGGATATAAAGGCTATGAAGAAGCAAACAAAAGCGCCGTTGTTGTATACCGAAGCGACGATTTTAGGTGCGATGGAAACGGCCGGAAAAGCGATTGAAGATGAAGAGTTGCGTCAGGCAATGAAAGAATGTGGACTGGGAACTCCGGCAACACGGGCGCAGATTTTGGAGCGCTTGATTAAGGTGCAATATATTTTTCGTCAGAAGAATTCGTTGGTGCCGACGGATAAGGGAATTCAGTTGATAGGGGTTGTTCAGGATAAGGCGTTGTTGTCAGCGGAGTTGACGGGTGATTGGGAAAAAAAATTAAATCAAATTGTACAGGGGACGTATTCGCGCATGTTATTTATGGAAGAGATCAGAACGTTTACTCGGTCTATGATTGAGAATTTAAAGCAGTGTAAAATTTCGCGGCCGATTGCGGCTGAGGATAGTTTGGGAAAATGTCCCGTCTGTAAAATTGGGGAAGTGGTTGAATCAAAAATGGCGTATGGTTGTAATCAGTGGCGCCAGACAGGCTGTAAGTTTGCGATTTGGAAAGAAATTGCGAAGAAAAAGATTTCGGAGCCGATGGCAAAAGCACTTTTGAAAAATGGCAAGACGCAGGTGTTGAAGGGATTCACGACCAGTACCGGCAAAGAATTTGAAACGGCACTTATTTTGGATCCGGTGACGGGTCGGGTGGGGTTTGGGAAGTAAGGCTGTTATTTTGGGGACAATAGGCTCATTTCCCCTGATATTTCATTAAAAGAGAATAGCAAGATCTGATTGGGATCGCTCAGCTCGTGAGCAGATTGTTTGGTGTTTATGTATAACAATTCGCTCCCTTGTTGCTCGGCAAAGTAGATGCCAAATTCTTGCGCGATAAATCGTAAGGTGCTTACTGGCAGACATGTTAATTCCTGATTGTTAATGTCGTGAAGATCTTCTCTGAGGCTCTGTATAACGCTGTTTTCTTGAGGTCTTTTTTGAAAAAGAATATCTAAACTGACGGCATCTATTTGTAATTCTTTATTTGTATCGCATGTATCGTAGATTATGTTTTTTGCGTGAGCGTGTGTTTTGGGCATTGTGGTTTCTATTTCTTCATCATCACCGTCGATAATTTGTTCTGCGATATCAACGATTTGTTCTTTGATTAAATTTAAATACGAAGGGTTTTTTGTTTGAATTAAGTCATCATGTTTGGCGATAAATGCCTCTTGAATGGAAGGGTATGTTTTTCCTAGAATTTTTTCGCTGTGAGCCTGACTTAAATGGTATTCTAATACTTGCCAAAAAGTGCCTGAAGCAACAAGTGGGGTGAGTTTGTAGTCTCTCATATCTATTTCTTGGCTTGAAGGATTTATGGATAGGAGCGACGGATCAGACTCTTTTCTTCTTTTTTCGTGTTCAATTTCTGGAGAAGCATTTCGTTTTTTGCTTTTAGGTTGAGGGCGTTTGTCAGAAAGGACGCCGTAGTGACCGTTTTCTAAAAACAGGTGAATCGTTTGAGGGTTTTGAAGTGTTTTTAACAATACAGTATCGGTTGTTTCTATATTTGTGATGACATGAATATCTCCTGTTTGGTTAGCTAGACTGATTTGAATAGGTAAGATCTGAGTGAAAATGCTTATTTCGGGGCTCGTTGCATATTTTTTTGTAGCGATTTCCTTAATAGATAATTCTCTTCCTTCTTGTGTGACATAGGTGAGTTCAGGTTGTTTAAAGAGGCTTTGATTGATGTCTATGTCCGCGATATAGGCTTCGCCCAATGCTTTTATAATGGGATTTTTTAAAAGTGTTTGAGAACTTTCGTCAAATTGTGTGCCAGCGGCCATTAGAATTTCTGATAATGCGACGCAAGGAAAACATTGATCAAATAACTCTAAATTATCTGGATGCTTACTTGTTTCTGTGCCTCCCATGGCCATAAAGACTTGGACTAACTCATTGAGTCTGGCTTCTATTTGTGGTCCGATAAGTAGTCTTAGAGCGTCATCTGGAATGAGTTTTTCTAGTGCTCCAGGAATAAGTTCCGGATTTTCACTATTGCTAAAGATGTCTGGATTGGTATAGAGATTGTGTTGTTGTTGCATGAGTATTTTGAAATGGGTATCTAAACTTATGGTGAGTAGGGGGTGTTCTCTTAGAATTTTGGGAATAGGGATCGTGTCAAATTGTATTTTTAATGTGCATGGTTTTGCGTATTCTCTCATGAGGTTGCTGATTTCTAGGTAGAGATTTTTCATGAAAATGTCTTTTTCAATAGGGTTTTCTTCTAATATTTTATGCGCTTCTAAATTGGGATTTACTTCAAGGTGATGCCATTGTTTGAATGTGGTTTCGGATAAGCTATGAGAGATATCTCTCAATAAGTCGGGGCTTTTGACATTTTTTAAGCACGGAGGGTTGTCATGGTTTTCTTGTAGGTCTATGGCGTCTATGATGGCTTGGTAAAAACAGTTTCCATCGCCAATGTGTTCATATATAAAAAGGGATCCTATTAGACTATGGTTTAAGTAGATTTTCCTTTCTGTGTCTACTGTGCCTTGTTGTGCACCGATGGTATTTTGTGATTTGAATATGTTAATTAGTGTCTGATTTTTTTGGAAACGATCACTAATATCCTGTCCTATTATATTTTTTTGTGAAAGTGTTTTTAAGTTTTGCGTGTAAAGGGCATAGCTTTTTTCGTTGCAAAAATCTATTAATGATTCGAGGGACTCTGTGTTGGTTGTTTTGCTAAATTGTCTAAGACTCTCTTTTGAAAAGAGATGTAAGTCTGGTGCTAGCAAACAGTAGGTCAGAATTTTTGTGGCTAGAAGATGAGTGTAGATATTTGAAAATAGAGAAGGGTTTTCAAAAAGAGGGAGTAGTTTCTGTAGAATCTTACTTGCGCAAGGGAATAGATGATTAATGGCTCTTTTTGTTGCTGCTTGTGTGAACTGGTCTATCAGATCTGAAATTTCTTGGTGCGCTTCTGTAAAACTAAGGGGTGACACTTCGAGTGAAGATGCGATTATTTTGTGCATGGGTGTTCCTTTGAGGGGTTTGATGGATACAGTTTTGTGATGGTAGGTATGCAGTTCGTATTATCCCCTAATCTTTGACGTTGTTTCAAGCCTTGCGTTATGATGGGTTTACTATTTTTGGATTTATAACGAAGGGGCATTTTATGAAATTTAAGTTTTCTTTGAAGGTGCATACGCAGATTTTTATTGCGATGGTTTTGGGTGTGTTGGTGGGGGTTATTTTTGGTGGTTTTACAGGTGTTTTAATGCCTATCGCCGATATTTTTGTGCGCGCGCTTCGGATGATGATTGTGCCGTTGGTTTTTTCGTCACTGGTGATGGGCGTTGTGAATTTGGGCAATATTAGAGATTTAGGGAAAGTGGGGGTTCGTGCTTTTGGGTATTATTTGGGAACAACGGTGTTGGCTGTTGTTCTTGGTCTGGTGCTTGTCAACGTGATCCATCCTGGATTGGGTGGCAATTCTAACTTGTTGTCGCATAGTGTTCAGGCCGATGTGATTCACCGTGGGGATTCGTTTTCTATGGTGGATATTTTTACACAAATTGTTCCCGAAAATATTGTGGAGTCTATGGTGAAAGGGGAAATGTTGCCGCTTATCTTTTTTTCACTCTTGGTGGGATCCGCACTTAATTTAATTGGTAAAAAGGGGGCGGGTTTTAAGTCTTTTGTGGATGGTTTAAATGAGGTGATGTTACGTATTACGCAGTGGGTGATGTTGCTCGCTCCCGTAGGTGTTTTTGCGTTGATGGCGACGTTGGTTGGCAGAACTGGATTTGCAGCATTAAAACCATTGGCGTTTTATTTTGTCGTTGTTTTGTGTGGATTGGCGTTGCATTTAGGTGGGACATTGTCCTGCTTTTTATTGGCGGTAAAAGTTTCTCCCAAGCGTTTTTTTCAAGCGATGGTGCCTGCGCTAGCCACTGCGTTTACGACGAGTAGTAGCTTAGCCACGTTGCCGGTGACGATGGATTGTTTGGAGCGCCGTGTCGGAATTTCAAATAAAATTAGTAGTTTTGTTGCGCCTTTGGGAGCGACGGTGACGATGGATGGGACAGCCTTGTTTGAAGTGGTTGCGGCTGTATTTATCGCCCAAGTTTATGGGTTTGACTTAACGATTATGCAGCAGGTGGTGATTGGGCTGACGGCTACGTTGGGATCCATTAGTGCGGCGGGGGTTCCGAGCGCTGGTTTGGTGACGATGGTGATTATTTTGCGCTCAGTGAATTTGCCGATAGAAGGCATTGGTCTTATCTTGGCAGTGGATCGTATTTTGGATATGTTCCGAACGGTTGTGAATGTATATGGTGATGCGTGTGGGGCCGCTTTTATTGCGTGTTTGGAAGGTGAGAAACTGGACGCGTTAAGTTAGAAGTTTTACGTTTTGGTTTCTTTCTTTTTGGGAAATACAAAGGTATAGTTTAAAATTGAGAATTATTTCCCTAGGAGGGTGTGTATGAAAAACTTAATCGTATCTCGATTTATTGTTGTGGCATCTGTGGTTTTGATGTTGTCTGGTTGTGGTACGAATATTTTTAAGGGGCTGGATGGTACGTCGCATGGTACATCTGTGCAACAGGGTAAAGATGCCTTGGATAAGGGGGATTACAGTTTGGCGTTGTCGGAGGCGGAGAAAATGTTGTCTGATCCGGCGGTAACTACAGAAAATAAAATAGTGGCTTACGAATTAAAAGGTCAGGCTATTTTGGGGCAAAATAATCTTACTGCATTAGATTTTGCTGCAAACTTAACAAAATTTAACGATCAAACAATTGTTGATTCTGGATTAGGAAATGAACAGGATAATGTTGTAGAATCATTAAGATCGGTTGTTTCTGCTGTGCCAACACAAGATATGCAAAACGCAGCGGATGCCTTGAATTCTGCGGCTGATTTACTAGGAGCACCTTCTATCGATATCGATAGTGTGGGGCGGCCTGTGTTGCATCGCGCCTCTAGCTCGGTTTATATCCCACGTAGTGATGCGTATAAGAAATTTGCTTTGATTAGGGGTATTGCAAATTTAGCTGTTGTAGTTAGCGATTTAACTACCTATTTTGTTATTGATACAGACGCAGAGACTATTGAATTTGTCAGTGGTTATTCAGAAGAGAATGTTGAGTCTATCCTACGTTATTTAGCCACAAGGGTGCATACCTATGTGCATAACGCAAATGACAGTTTGAGGGCTATAGATGGATTTCCTATTAGTGACACAATCTTGGAAAAAGTCCATACTGCTAGTAAATATATGGAAACTCTTGATCAAAAGGTACGTTTAAATGAAAGTTATAGGGGCTTTTCTTTTGGTGTCGATCTATCTACACAGACACGTCAACATAATATAAGGCTTGCTATAGCAGATATTCTTAAGGGTATAAGATAATCCGGGGAGATTACTAAATGCAAAATTACTACACTAAGGTTATTTTAGGCGCGGTTTTGTTGGGTTGTATGGGGTCTGTAGCGATGGCTGCAGATACAAATCTTCACTTCTCAAGTATTCGGCAGCAAGGTATGGGGGGGGCAGGTGTTGCTTTCACATTTGATGAGCATGCCTTGTACAAGAATCCGGCTGGTTTATCACGCGCGGGAGTAGATTTTAATCTGCCTCGTTTAAGACTTGAAGTCAGTAGTTCATTCGTAGATAAGGTCGATGTCTTTCAAGATGTTGCTAAAAGTGGTGCCTCTAAGGCTGAGCGTATTCTAAAGCTCAAATCTATAACGCCGTTTCAAGGTGCGTTTGATTTTGCTTTGTCTCCATTCATTTCTTTTGTTCGCCCTGGATTTGGAGTGGGTATTTTTTCTCAGAGCAATACGTTAATACAAGTTAATAATCCTGTGCAGCCAGAGGTTGTTCTAGAGTCCAATACTGATATTGGTGGGCTTGTGGGGGTTGCTATGGATGCGCCATTTATACCTGGTGTCAAAATGGGGATTTCTGGCGGACTTTTGGGAAGATCTGTGGCCTATGATAGTAAGACGAATAAAAATGTTTTTGTATTAGATGCCAATGATTTCCTTAAGATGGTTGACGGAGGCAGTTCTGTCTCTGCTAATCTTTCAACAGCTACAGGTTTCGGTGTGAACGTTGGATTCTTGGGTGATATTAGCACGCCTGTTGGGGCTGGTACTTGGGGACTTGCTTTTAACAATATTGGAGCTACGTTGAAAGGAACTCGTGAGGTATTGGGGGTAGATAAGGCGTTTGAAGTCTCTTTGCCTTTTACAGGAACAATTGGATTGGGTATCAACACGTCAGCTCCGATTGTGGGTGATTTTTTGTTGGCCACAGATTATCGATTTATTTCTGATGAAACCAATTTTTTCAAAAATTTATCGATTGGTGTTGAAAAGCCTTTGATGGGTGGAATGCTTATGCTGCGGGGTGGCGTCAAAGATGGTTATATCACAGGGGGTTTTGGGGCTAATCTTTGGTTTTTCCAAGTGCATTATGCAGTTTATACAGAAGAGTCTGGACGTTATTTGGGGCAGGAAGCCAATACGTTGCAGGTGCTTGAATTGGGTTTCTTATTCTAAAAATTTTTAATCGATCTGAGTACGAGCGTCTGTTAGGAGATTTTCTGACAGGTGCTCGTTTGGCGCATGTGTATCGGGTTGCGGAAACTGCAGTGTCTCTGTCCAAGAGATGGGGCGTGTCGGAAGAAGATGCTTATTTGGCGGGGCTTTTGCATGATGTTGCGAAGAAGTTGACGCCAGAGTTATTAGAGAAACAAGGTGTTTATGTGTCGCCCGAAAGTGTTGCGTTGTATGCGGCATATCCTAAAGTGTGGCATGCGTTTGCTGCGCCTTTGGTATTACAGGCTAAATTTCCAACTTTACCAGAATCGGTTCTGTCATCTGTTCAGTGGCATACAACGGGTACGATGGACATGTCTGTTCTTTCTCAGATTGTTTATGTGGCAGATTTTATTGAGCCAGGACGAGAAGCGCATGGAGTGGAATTTGTTAGAGAGTTGGCTTTTGAAAGTTTGGATGAGGCGACGTTTGGGCTTGCGACGTGTTCGTTACTTTTTTTGCTTAAGCATGCACATGTGATTCATCCTCAAACACTTTTGTGTCTGGATTATTATCGCGGGTTGCTTTCTGTTGGAAAGGCACGAGGGATAGCTGCTAAACTGGTGGCATGAACTCTCGGTTTTTTGTTTCAAAATATATTTCCAAGCGTTTTTTCTTGCCTGTTTTTGTGGGACTTTTAGTTTTACTATTAGGCTATTTTTTTCTTTTTTGTTTCGATCGACATGCGCAAGACTTGTCTAGACATGGACAGGTTTCTGGTAAGATGACATTGCTTGCATTTGGCATTGATTTAACGCAAGGGGCGCAGCATTCTGACACGATTATGGTGGTGCAGCTGGATTTTGTGGCGAAGCGGGTAGGGGTTTTGTCCATTCCTCGTGATACATATTTGGAGGTTCCTGGGCATGGGATGACGAAGTTGACGCATGCCTATGCGTATGGGGGCACGCCTTTGTTGCTTCGGACGGTTTCTGGTTTTTTACAGATGCCTATCGATCATTATATACAGGTGGATTTGCAAGGGGTTTCTGCTTTGGTAGATGCTTTGGGTGGGATTGATGTGAATATTCCGGAAGCGATGAATTATGAAGATCATGCGGGGCATTTGGCGATTCATTTTGAGAAAGGTCGTCATCGTTTGAATGGGGAAGAGTCGGTAGAATTTTTGCGTTTTCGGCATAATGCAGAGGGAGATTTTGGCCGGATGCGTCGTCAGCAGTTATTTATTAAAGAGGCGTTTCGTCAGATATTTTATACGTCGCATGTTTTGGATGTGCCGGTTCTTTTTTGGCGTTTGAATCGTCATTTTGGAACAGATTTGGGTTTTGATAAGGTGGTTGGAGTGTGGATGGATTTTGCAGAATTGTTTCGTGAAAATCGTTTGGATATGCAGGTATTGCCAGCGTCATCGTATTGGTTGGAAGGGGTGAGTTATGTGCGTGTTAGGGATCAAGATTTAGAAGCCGCTAGATCTTGTTTATTATTTGGCGCTTCGGTATCCTCAGAACAGATTGGTCACTGGTGATATTGGTTGACCCTGTAGGTATCATTGTTTATGATTGCACCTTGTTTGGTATTTTTTGTGTGACTAGGAGCGTTTTTGTTTGAAGACTGTTAAAGCGGTATTGGCGGTAATTGTTAAAGCAGGGGATGAGTCTCATGCAATTGATAGTAGGACGTATGATATTGGTGAGCATTCGCCTTTGGCAGATTATGCTGTTTTGATGACGGTGAAGACGCATGTGCATTGCAAGGCGATGATGAGTGCTTTGGAAAAGGCGTTTTCTGAATTGAAGTTATCTGATGAACCTGATTTTTTTTCGCATCCACATGTATCAGGAATTCCTGAAAGTGGTTGGGTTATTTTGGATTTCAATTCGATTTTGGTGCATATTGCTCAAGAAGAATTTCGCGAACTTTATCATCTTGATGAAGTCTATACAAAGCAAGGTGTTATTTACTACAATTAGCCAGTAGTTTTTTGGGGCCATAGCTCATCTGGTAGAGCGCTTGCATGGCATGCAAGAGGTGAGGGGTTCGATCCCCCTTGGCTCCACCATTAACCTCTTTTTCACGAACTGTTTTATGCTTTTTGAATCTGTTTTGTTTGTTCTTTCTTTCATAGGTATTATTTTGTTCTTTTGCTCAGAAACTTAAGCTCGGACCCCTAAAGTCCTTTATTTTATCCAAATTGAAATAAGGAGTGAGTTCAATGGAAAATCCAATCCAGAAGTTTGATGAGTGGTGGGAATTAGCAAAAACTAACAGTCCTTTAAAACACAAAAATGCAGTTTGTGTTTCAACTATTACCAAAGATGGATTTCCAAATGGTCGTTTTGTGGATCTTAAAAGTGTGGATGATCAAGGTTTTGTTTTTTGTTCAAATCAGGACTCTCAAAAGGGAAAAGATTTAGCGAGAAATTCTAAGGTATCAATGACCATTTGGTGGGACCATGTAGGGTTTCAAATTAGAATCGTTGGCCTGGCAACTCTCTTGCCGGAGTCCGAATCCGAACTACTTTGGGCAATCCGGTCTCGGGATGCACAACTGGCTACTTTGGGAGCAGAGCAGAGTCAGGTATTGAATTCAGAACAGGAGCTATTAGATCGGGTTGAGCGGGTTGGGAATGAGTTTGAGGAACGAATTATTCCAAGACCTAAAAATTGGGGTGGCTACAAGGTGAAACCTTTGAGTATTGAGTTTTTATTGTTTAAGGAAAACCGGCTTCATATTCGAGAGTTTTACGACCTAAATGATAAAGGTATTTGGAGAAAAAGGTTTCTTCAGCCTTAAGGTTAAAACCCCATGATGCCCCATTTTTCTGTGTCGGTATCTCTAAAACCTATTTCACGTTCTTGGAAACACAAGCCAAACTTGTTTCCCACGATGTATCCGTACCCAAACTCCAAGCCTGGCTCGCCAAACCTCTAAAAATCGCCAAAACCCATACACACACAGAAATCCCCCCTGAAAAAGAACATAATCAGGGCTGTATCATCGTCTTTTCCGGGACTGTTTACTAACTTAATTTTTGGGATTTTTTAACGTAACCGCTTGTATGAAATAAGTGCGATGGCGGAGTCAAACTTTCTGGGGGCCAGCGTCAGCGCATTGCAATAGCCCGCGCTATTTTAAAAAACGCACCCATTCTTATCCTTGATGAAGCGACCTCCCAGCTTGATTCGGTGACCGAAAGCTACATCCAAGAAAGCTTGTGGGAATTAATGCAAGACAAAACTACAATCGTTATTGCGCACCGTTTATCGACTTTGCTGAATATGGATCGTATACTTGTATTTGATCAAGGTGTCATTCTGGAAGACGGCTCACATGCCGAATTGCTTTCCAATAATGGGTTATACAGAACTCTGTGGGACGCCCAGGTCGGTGGTTTTTTGCCAGATAAATAGAGGGAGACGGTGAAATTAAGATCGATGTTTCTGAAGAGCTAATCTTTAAGATCAATTGCACCAATCTGATTTTGATACACTATATGAACGAAGCTAACAAATTGACTAAACCCGATCCAGAGGATGAGTAATGAAAATTGAGTACACATCCACACCGGCAAATGAAGACATCGATTTTATAACCCAGAAAATTAATCAAGAAACACCTGATTTTGGTTCTGCATATCCCTTTGCTTTTTTTGTGCGCGATGAGAAAAATCAAGTTATAGCAGGCTGTAATGGGAGTGTTATCTTTGGCTGTATTTATACAGACCAATTATGGGTGCATCCTGATCATCGTAGAACTGGTTTGGGGCATAAATTGATGGAAGCGGTTCATGACTATGGCCGCAAGTTAGAATGCTCTATGGCAACGGTTGCCACAATGAGCTTTCAGGGCGCTAAATCATTCTATGAAAAATTGGGGTACGTAGTGGATTTCGAGAGACCAGGTTATACGCAAAATTCCAGCTGTATCTTTTTAAAGCGGGGTTACATAGGAAACAGTTTTAAGTACTTTAAATAACAATTCAAATTCTCTTTTTAGACTCAAATTATTTTTCTCCAATAGGTCTGTAAGTGTAATTAATTTTTCTTCAAGAGAGGTTGTACTTTGTTTCCCTCGATTTATCCGTACCCAAATTCTAAGCCTGGCTCAAGAAAATTATCTCTCAAATCCTCTACATCATAACCAGCCTTAAGTTTCACTCAAAGCTCCTAGATCTTTGGATTATTCCACTCCACAATAATATCCTCAGCTGGCACCCATGCATCCTGATTGATGAAGGATAAGCTATAAATCTTCTATTCTGAATTCGCTGTAGCCTTCGTAATAATAGCTAATATCGATGCCTTTCATGAAAATTTCGCGATTGTCTATTTTTGGGGTTAGAGCACCCTTAAGCAGGAGTTTTATTTCCACATCCTTGATAACGCTGCGTTCCATAGCAGAAAGATAATCCGATTTATCGATTTCATTCCAATCAATTACTTGTTGTATTTCTTTCTTTAAAATTAAATCCAGCCACATTCTTGTGGCTCGCCCGTTGCCTTCGCGGAAAGGATGGGCGATATTCATTTCAACGTATTTTTCAATGATTTCATCGAAAGTGCTTTGTGGCATATCGGAAACTTTTTGTAACGATTGTTCCAGATACATTAGTGGCACAAAGCGAAAATTATTCTTGGCAATATTTATATCGCGTATTTTTCCTGCAAAATAATAAATGTCAGAAAATAAATAGGAATGAATTAGGGCGAGTCCTTTGAAAGTTCCAACTTCAATGCGATGAATTTCTCCGTTTTCAAAAAGATGTTTTGCTTTTTGCTTACTTATTTTTTCTTCTGCTTTGTTCAGTTCTAACTGGTTCGTAATGTTTAATTTATTTTGCAGAACCATTTTAGGCTCCTTGCTAGGTGTAGTCATTTTAGTTTGATGAGGTTCCGGGATGGCGGAGAGAGAGGGATTCGAACCCTCGCTGGCATTTCTACCACTAACGGTTTAGCAAACCGCCCCCTTCAGCCACTTGGGTATCTCTCCATTGTGTGTGAAAACTAACGTATCGATTCTATCAGCTTGGGAATCGATGCTCAAGAAAAAGATCATTCGGTTGGAATAAAGATTTTTTTGACGGATTCTTTTTTGTCCATTGTGTCTGAATATCCTAACTCGATGAGTTGGTGAATGTAGGTTGGTTCAAATAATAGGTAGCTGATTAAGTCTGCGGCTTCGGAGGTGCGTCCTAAACCACGTATTAAATATCGAATCGTGCGTGGGAGTCTATGCGCTTCTTTTACGGCCATTTCCCCCAAATCTTTAGAGGGTGCTAGCATGCAAACCTTGACGGGGCGCAGGTGTGTTTTGGCGTCGGGAGGAAGTTCGCTAAGGATGTTATTGACACTGATTATTCGTTCGTAATCTAATTCAATGCTATCTAGCAAAATTGTATTGAGTAGGATGCCAAGAATGCGTGCGGGGCTTGGCGACATGGGGGGGCCAGAGGGAGCTGTTAGCGCGCCTAGGCGGCGTACGCTTACAACGACTAAACGTTCGGAGCCCATTTTGATTGCGGGACCTAGCGGTGTGTAATTTCGTAAGCTGCCGTCTCCATAATACTCATTCTCAAGTTTAACGGGAGGAAATAGAATTGGAATCGCGCAGGATGCTAAAATATGGTCTGCGGTGATCTGTGTTTTTTGTCCTTGTCGTAACTCGTATTCCCAGGAATTAATTTCTTCGCCACTCTGGAAAAATGTGGTGCTGATGCCTGTGGAATAACTTAATGCTTTAACTGCGAGGCTATGCAGGTGTCCTAATTTAATATTTTGTTCGATGGCATCGGCTTGGAATTCTTTCTGAATTAATTCTCGTAGTGGTGAGGTGTCCAATAAAGAACGCATGGTTTTTTCGGGAGATAAATCTGCAGTTGCTAATTCTAGTATCAGTCGAAGAGAAGATTTGATCATGGAGAAAATGCCGATGTTATAGACTTTGCCTGTTGATAGATCACCCCATAATTTTTCGAGAGCGGCAACGCCTAGGGGGATTTCTTGGCTGTGTGCGGCTAAGTATGTTACATTTAAGGCGCCGGCGCTGGTTCCTGTTAATACAGGGAATGGATAATGGATGTTCATGCTGGCCGCAATTTCTACTAATGCTTTTACGGCACCGACTTGATACGCACTGCGTGCGCCTCCTCCAGATAGTACCAATCCTAATCTAGAATTATGTGACATATTATTTTATTTTACCTGATCACTCGTATGACACAAGATAGTAATTTTGATATACTGTTTTTTGGTGGGCAGGGCAGCCGCGGGTGATTTATCATTCGAGGAAAGTCCGGGCACTATAGGGCAGGATGCCTCCTAACGGGAGGGCGGGTGAAACCGACGGCAAGTACAACAGAAAATGAACCGCCTTTTTTGCTTCGGTAGAATAGGTAAGGGTGAAAAGGTGCGGTAAGAGCGCACCGGGACTTTGGTAACAGAGGCCGCATTGTAAACCCCATCCAGTGCAAGACCAAATAGGGAGAGAGAGGCGGCCCGTCTCATTTGAATTTCCGGGTTGGTTGCTTGAGATTTTTTGTGAAAAAAATCCTAGATAGATGGCTGCACATTTTAATTTTTTTAAAAAATTAGAAGGACAGAACCCGGCTTATATGCCCACCACTTCTATTTTTTGAACTCAAGTATTGACTGCGATTTTTTTTTATGGCTCATAAATTTTGTTTTATCTATATGTTGGGGTATATTTTTATTTAGTTCTATCATCCTAATTATAGGGGGCATTTAATAATGGCCACTACAGTAAAAAAACCAGCGGCAAAAAAAGCGGTAGCAAAAAAACCAGCGGCAAAAAAAGCGGTAGCAAAAAAAACTGTTGCTAAAAAAACAGTAGCAAAAAAAACTGTCGCTAAAAAAACAGTAGCAAAAAAGACAGTTGCTAAAAAGACGGTAGCTAAAAAGACGGTAGCTAAAAAGACAGTAGCAAAAAAGACAGTTGCTAAAAAAACAATGGCAAAAAAAGTGACAGCAACACCTAAAAAAACTATTGCAAAAAAAGTAGTTAAAAAAGTAGTAAAAAAGAAATAGATTATACTGCTATCAATTAACTTTGAGACGCGTATAAGATATTTGCGATGGCAAGGAATGCGGCGTTTTCAACGCGTAAGATGGTCTCAGAA
This sequence comes from Candidatus Margulisiibacteriota bacterium, assembly GCA_009691415.1. Lineage (GTDB taxonomy): Bacteria > Margulisbacteria > Marinamargulisbacteria > SXXA01 > SICP01 > SICP01. Next base: position 19,078 of record SICP01000015.1, on the reverse strand, counting down.
ATACTAACGCTTTGAAAATTTAGCTGGGTTAGGAATGACATTTCTTCTTGGCTTATGCCGCCTTCCGGGCCGATAAAAATCAAGATATTCCTCGGATTTTTATTTTCAGTTAACAGTGATTTCAATGTTTGTTTCTTTTCTTCTTCCCAACATACTAATTTAACATCATATTTTTGAAGGTCTATTTTTTCTTTGAGTTCTCTTAAGGCGTAGATGGGATGGATTTCTGGCAAGGCTGTTCGTTTGCTTTGCTCACTTGCGGCTAATGCGATTTTATTCCATCTTTCTAATTTATTTTCTTGCTTTATATTGTGCGCTTTGACGAGGCATCTTTCTGTGATGACGGGAATGATTTCGTCGATGCCAAGTTCTGTGCATTTTTTAATTATTTCAGCAAATTTATCTTGTTTGGGGAGTGCTTGAATTAATGTGATTCGATGCTCTTTTTTGGGATGTGTTGTTTCTTCATTAATTAGAAATTCTAGTTTGTTTTTTTGAATTGATCTGACGATAATTTGATAGGTTTTGTTGGTAGTTGTTATTTCGAGAGGATCATTTTTTTTTATTCTTATGACGGTATTTAAGTGATGTGTTTGCTCATCGCTTAAGAGGAGTAGTGTGTTGTGCCATTGGGTGTCTTTGATAAAAATTCGGTGCATGAGTCTATGTTAGTGGCCGAAAACCAATGCGTAAAGGTCGGGGCGGGTAATAGGGTGTGTAGACCTTTATCGGTTCTTACCATTTCTTTGGTCGATATTGCAATGCTTCGCAAAGGTGTGAAATTTGTATGTTTTCGCTTTTTGAAATATCCGCAATGGTGCGCGCAACTTTTAGAACTTTGTCTCGGGATCGTCCGGTGAGTAGGCCTTTGTCCATGCTGTCTCCGAGTAGTTTTTTGCTTTCTTTGTCGAGGTTGCAATGGCGCTCTAATTCTTGGGGATTCATGTCTCCGTTACATTTTGATGTTTGGAATCGTTTGGCTTGTTGGGTGCGTGTTTCGGAGACTCTGTTTTTTATTTTTTCTGTGGTGAATGGATTTTTTTCTGAGGATATTTCTGTGTAGTCTTCTTTGTTAAGTCTGGGGACGTCGACGATGATGTCGATGCGATCGAGAATGGGGCCAGAAATCTTTTTCCAATATTTTTGGATTTGGAGTGGGTTGCAGTGGCATTTTTTTGTTTTATCGTGATAGTAGCCGCAGGGGCAGGGGTTCATGGCTGCGGCGAAGAGGAAGTTGGCGGGATAGGTGATGTTGAAATTGGCGCGTGTGATTTGAATAGCGTGTTCTTCTAAGGGCTGCCTAAGAACTTCGAGTGCGTTTCTGTCGAACTCTGGAAATTCATCTAGGAAAAGTACGCCGTTGTGCGCGAGGCTGATTTCGCCGGGCTGGGGGATTCTGCCGCCGCCCACGAGTCCGATGTGGGAGATTGAATGATGGGGAGATCTGAAGGGGCGTTCCCAGTTAAAGCTGTTGGAGGTGTGTTCTTTTCGATTGACGCTTTGGATTTTGTGCGTTTCGATGGCTTCGTGGTGGGTGAGGGGGGGGAGGATGTTAGGGAGGCGTTTGATGAGCATGGTTTTTCCGGATCCGGGAGAGCCTATGAGTAGAATGTTGTGTTTGCCTGAGGCGGCGATTTCGATGGCTCGTTTGGCGGCGATTTGGCCTTTGATGTCGTGAAAATCTTGTGAGTAGTGTGTCGAAATTTGTTGGATTGGTAGTGTGTGTGGTTCGGGTAAGATGGGGTTTTGGAAATCTCGTAAGCTTTTGACGGGCATGATGTCGATGTCTGGAATCATGCTGGCTTCTTTGGCGTTGTCGCATGGCAAATAAATGCGTTTGATGCCGTTAGTTATGGCCATTTGGCAGATAGAGAGAATTCCTCGGATGGGTCTTACCTCTCCGCCTAAAGAGAGTTCGCCGATGTAGAGGGCGTTGGGGTCAGGGATTTTGAGTTGTCCGGTGGATTCTAAGATGCCAAGTGCGATGGGTAGATCGAAAAAGGGGCCTTCTTTGTGGAGGTCTGCTGGGGCTAGGTGGATGGTGTAGACGTTGGGGGGGTAGACGTAGTGTGTATTTTTAATGGCAGTACGGATGCGGTCTTTGCTTTCTCTGATGACGGTGTCGGGGAGCCCTGAAAATAGTTCTTTGGGGAGTCCTCTTGTGGCATCTACTTCGACGCTGATTTCGATGGCATCTATGCCGATAAGTGCGGCGCTTTTGAGTCTGGATAGCATGTGTGCAGTATTGCCTATCTATTTAATATCGTCAAATATATTTTAATATTATTTATATTTTACTTTATTTTTATTTGAGTTTTTATTGCTGACGCAACGGCTCTTTCGCGTTATTATTAATATTATTGATTTTCCGGAGGATATTTTTATGAATTTGCAGGATATTTTTGAGAAACAAATAGAATTGAATCGCCGTATTAATCCTGCATTGTATGAAGAAATATCGGATCCTGAAGTGCGTCGCAAATGGTTTTTGAATTTTGAATTGGCACTGCGTCAAGAATCTGCAGAAGCGGTAGATAGTTTGAATTGGAAGTGGTGGAAAAAAGATGAAGAAGATTGGGGAAATATTAAAGTTGAATTGGTAGACATGCTCCATTTTTGGGTGTCTATGTGTACGATTGCGGGTATGAATGCGCAAGATGTGTTTGAGTTGTATGCCAAAAAAAATAAATTGAATCACGATCGTCAGGAACAAGGTTACAAAGAAGGTACGTATGATAAATATAAAAATGGTACCGAAGATAACAAACAGTTTGTCTTAGGATTTGAGCAATAAGATGATTTTGGATGGACAGGTTGTTTCGCAATCGATTCAGACGCGGTTACAATCAGAAATTTCAGAGTTGACTGAGCGTGCAGGGCGGGCGCCTGGATTGGCTGTTATTTTAGTAGGAGAAAATCCTGCCTCTCAGGCCTATGTTGGGATGAAGAAAAAAGCGTGCGAACGTGTCGGAGTTGCGTCTTTTGAATTTCGTGTAGACGCTGATTATGGCGAAGATAAACTTATTGCTCTTATTGAAAATTTAAATAGTCGTGAAGATATTGATGGTATTTTGTTGCAACTGCCTTTGCCGTTGGGCTATGGTTATGATGAAGACAAAATGTTGCAACTCATTGACCCGTCTAAAGATGTGGATGGTTTTCATCCGAGTAATGTTGGAAAATTATTTTTAGGCTTACCTACCTTTTGGCCTTGTACGCCGTATGGTGTGATTGAGTTATTGAAGTGCTATCAAATTCCTGTTGAAGGGCGTCATGTTGTGATTGTTGGGAGAAGCCATATTGTTGGAAAGCCTTTGGCGGGACTTTTTTTGCAGAAGGCGTCTTGGGCCAATGCGACGGTGACGGTGTGTCATTCTAAGTCACAAAATTTATCAGAAATTACAAAACAAGCAGATATTTTAATTGCGGCGATTGGGCAGCCTGGGTTTGTGACCGCTGATATGGTGAGGCCTGGTGCTGTTGTGGTAGATGTGGGGATCAATCGTGTTGTGGATGTGGAAGCTTCTCGCGGATATCGTTTGGTGGGAGATGTAAACTATGAAGCGGTTGCACCTTTGGCTTCTGCGATTACACCCGTACCAGGTGGCGTAGGACCGATGACGATTGCGATGCTGTTATCTAATACTGTACTTTCCTTTAAAAGGAGACATAGCTATGAGTTCTAGGGAAGAAAAAGTTCAACTTGCGTTAGATAAATTTAAGGTTTTAATTGAAAAACAATTGGATTATGTAGATCGTATTTCACAACCGGAACCATGGGCAGATTTTTCTAAAGGAACTCCGGTTGTCATTGGTATTTGTCCTGGAGATGGGATTGGTCTAGAAATTTCTGTGCAGGCACTACGTGTTTTGGAGCATGTTTTGAAGTCTCAGTGTGAAGCTGGAAAAGTTATTTTCAAAATGATTGAGGGCCTAACCATTGAAAACCGTGCGGCGCAATTAAAAGCGATTCCTGAAGATGTTTTGGCTGCATTAAAAACGTGTGATGTAATTTTAAAAGGTCCGACAACGACGCCTCAAAAAGGAGATGGTTGGCCGAATATAGAAAGTGCTAATGTTGCGATGCGTAGGGAGCTAGATTTGTTCGCTTGTGTACGTCCTGTAAAAGTGCCAAAAGATAAAATCGATTGGATATTTTTTAGGGAAAATACTGAGGGTGAATATGTTTTAGGCTCTCAAGGATTTGATGTCACAGATCAGTTAAGTTTTGATTTTAAAGTGATTACAGAGCCTGGCAGTGAACGGATTATTCGTCTTGCTTTTGAATATGCTAAAACCAATGGTAAAAAGCGTGTGACCGTGATTACAAAGTCGAATGTGATTAAAACGACAGATGGACGATTTTCTTCTGTTGCAAAACGGATTGCCAAAGAGTACGAAGTTTATGGCATTAAATTGGATGAATGGTACATCGATATTATGACGGCCAAGTTGTTGGATCCGGCGCGTCGTAGTGAATTTGAAGTCATGGTTTTACCTAATTTATATGGCGATATTTTGACGGATGAAGCGGGGCAAATTCAAGGTGGGGTTGGTACTGCGGGGAGTGCCAATATTGGAAAGCGGTGGTCTATGTTTGAAGCGATTCATGGTAGTGCGCCACGGATGGTTCAAGAGGGCCGCGCGCAATACGCAGATCCGTGTTCGATGATAAAAGCCTCGGCGATGTTGTTACGACATATTGGGTATGTGAATGAAGCAGATTGTGTGGATAAAGCGCTTGAAATGGCTGTTCAATTCGAAAAGAAATTAACGATTACAGGCAGGTCTGATGGCGCAACGGCATCGGTATTTTCGGATTATGTGATGGCGTGGATTAATCGTGAAGATTTAAGTCAAGAGTGGGAAAAAGCGGTGTTGGGATAGTTATTTCTTCTCTTCTTTCCTTAATAAGCTTGCTTTTTTGATGATAATTTCTTCTGTCGGTACATCAGAGTAATACCCTATTTTTGTGGTTTTCTTTGCTTCGATTTTGTTGACAACATCAAGGCCTTGAATCACTTTTCCGAAAACGGCATAGCCATAATCGGGTGGGTTGGTACCTCTGTGATTGAGAAATGCGTTGTTGTTGGTGTTGATAAAAAATTGTGCGGTGGCACTGTTTACTTCACCTGTTCTGGCCATGGCGATAGTACCGATCTCATTTCGGAGTCCGTTAGCGGCTTCATTCATGATGGGAGCCAATGTATCTTTTTCTTTGAGGCCAGAGCTAAATCCGCCACCCTGAATCATAAAGCCTTTGATGACTCGGTGAAATATCGTGCCATCATAAAATCCTTCTTTGACATACGAGAGGAAATTTTTACATGACATGGGCGCTTTATCTACATAGAGTTCGATAATGATATCACCCTGTGTGGTTTGTAAATTCACGATAGGATTTTTTGCCCAAGCGGATGTGGTGATTGTGATGAATAGCATTAGGAAAAACATGTATTTTTTCATGAATAAAACTCCCTTTATGAGTGTGTTTGTATGATGTTAATAAAGCTTTCGGCACTTAGGCTAGCACCGCCTACAAGTGCGCCATCAATATCTGGTTTTTCAAATAATGAGTGGCTATTTTGTGGTGTTACAGATCCGCCATATAGGATACGTATTTTTTCTGCGCTCATTTTGTCGTAATGGTCTGAGAGTATTTTTCGAATAAAAGCATGGACCTCTTGGGCTTGTTCGGGGCTGGCCACTTTGCCCGTACCGATGGCCCAGACGGGTTCGTAGGCGATAACCATGTTTGTGTAGGGTATGGCTGCGAGGGCTTCTAATATTTGGGTTTTGATGACATCTAGCGTGATGTTGTTTTCGCGTTCTGCTAAGCTTTCGCCGACACATAGAATCGGAATAAGCTGATGAGAAATGGCGGCTCTTATTTTTTGGTTTAGAAGTGCATTGTCTTCGTGAAAATATTGTCTTCGTTCAGAGTGTCCTATGAGGACGTAGTCACATCCAACACTCTTGAGCATGGGGCCGGATATTTCGCCTGTGTAGGCACCTTTTGGTTCATGATGTATCGTTTGTGCCCCAAGTTTTATCTGAGAGTTTTTGACGGTATTTTGGACGGTTCCAAGACTGATAAAAGGCGGAAAAATAACGACTTCTGTTTCGGGGGATGAGATAGAAGTCAGTGACTCTGCTAGGTTTGTTGCTTCGGATAAGGTGGTGTTCATTTTCCAATTTCCGGCGATCATTCGAGTGCGCATTTTTGGGCTCCTTTTGGGTTATAGTGCGAGTAGACTTAGAACTAAAACGATAATAATCGTGACAGATTTTAGCCAGGTGTTGAGTGCTGGGCTTAGTAGGTCTTTAAACCCATCTCCGATATTGTTGGCGATAGTAATATGGGTATAAGTGGGTGAATTTTTTCCGCCGAAATGGCCGTTTTCGATATCGTGTTTTGCATTGTGTAAGGCATCACCCATGTTGGCCCAAAAAAAACTTTGGCTAAAGCATGCTAGTGCGGTTCCGAGTCCTAATCCTATGAGCATTTGTGCACCAAAAATATATCCAATTAATATAGGGGGTAGAACCATTAAGAGACCAGGAATAATAAGAGAGTCCATCGTCATTCTTGCTTGGTCATCAGATGCTTTTATGATGTCGGGGCGCCCTTTGTTTTCATGAAGATAGGGGATTTCTTTAAATTGTCTACTCACTTCTTTTAGCATCCCCAGGATATTCCCTGTGAGTCCTTTGAGGAGATAGCCTGAAAAAATAAAGGGGAGCGAAACGCCTAAGCATAAGCCTGTTAGTAGACTCAGATTGATCATGAGTTGCGGGCTATTTTCGGCAGGATTTAAGAGGGGTATTGTGAAAAGCAAACTGGTGCTTGCTAAGATTGCTGCACCGGCTGCAAATCCATTTCCTATGGCCGCGGTGGTGTGTCCGATCTCATTGATTTTTTTGGTATTTTTATTGGTGGTTTGATGGTCGAGTGTGAGCTGTTGCATCTTTTGAGTGTTGGCAGCTAGAGGCGTAAATATATTAATGCTCAGGATAATGGGTGTGGCGGACAGCATGCCCATGGCTGCAATAGCGATACCGTATACACCCGAGAAGTAGAACGCGCCTGCGGCCATGAGTAAAATATAGCAGGTGAAGAGTCCGTTGCTTCTTAATCCCAATGACAGGCCGTTAAAGAGAGAAATAACTGGGCCGTATTCTGCTTGAGCCGCAATTTTTTTGGTGGGACTAAATTTGCTTGAAGTGAGGACTTCAGAGGAAAATCCAATTAAAATTGCGCCAAATAATCCGAGTAAATAGGCAGGGAAAAGGGCGCTGCTATCAAGACCAAAATATCGCAAAATAAAGAGAGTGCCCATGCCGCATAAAAGAATCGTGATATAGAGACTTTCTAAGAGAATATTATGTATAACTTTAAGTTTGATTCTCACGGTTGAGATGTAAATGCCAATCAGAGACGCAATAAGCCCGATGGCTAAAATTTGAAGTGGGAGTTGTTGAAGTTTTAAAGCGGTGTCCGCTTGTATGGTGTGTCGTGCAAGAAGCGTATCTGCGAAGAGGATGCAGGCAATTATGACAAATGCAAAAGAGCTTAATAGATCAGATGAAAAGCCAATGATATCTCCAATATAATCACCGGTTAGATCTAAAATGCTGGCTGGATTTCGTGTGTCAAAATTGGGGACGTTTTTTTCTAGTGCGTGAATATTGTCAGAGCCAATATCGGTAGTGGTTTTAAAGAGTCCACCGCCAATGCGTAAAAAAAATGCGGCTAATGACATGCCCAGTCCGTATCCAATCACAGCGCGGCTTCCTAGTATGATAAATGTTGCAATTAATCCCAAGAAAACCCATCCTACGATAAATAGCCCGATTGCAGTGCTGGCTTGAAAGAGTGTGAGTAGTCCTTCGTGCACGTAGTTTTTAGAATGTTTAATAATAAGGGGTACCATTTTTGGCGAAAATTTTAGACTGAAATATGCGCTACTTGTTGTAAATAAACCGCCGGCAAGAAATGCGCTAATTTGTATCCAGGAAAATGTTTTGTGAAATGCTAGCGCGGCGAGCATTAAGACGATCGTAACATAGATAAGGGATTGGATGATGGCACTCAGCGTGCGTTTCCCGAAGCTTCCGAGTCCTTCAGAAATAAAGGCTTCTAGTTCGGTGGTTTTATTCTTTTCGACAGGGAGTCGATGGAGGCTCCACAAGATGCCTGTGCCGATGAGTAAGGTGAGGCCTGCGCATGCTAGGGGAATTAGGATCATAGGGCTACTTTAGCAATGGGAGGAGGGGTGGTCAATTGTAAGGGATGGCATAGCTTTTCTCCGACATAGGCTTCGAATTGGCTTCTAAATGTGAGGGGTATTTTGTGCGACGCTTTGTCTAACAGACCTTCGGTTTCGAGAAATTTTTGTTCGAACATTTCTTGTAATAGGGTGAGGGGTGTTTGAGTTTGTTGATTGAGTTGGTGAAGCGTTTCAAATAATAGTGAAAAGAGCGCGTGATTGTGTTGATCGAAGAGGGTTGCTTTTCGAACGATATTACAGATGTAAAAGGCCATGCTCAGAGTGTTGAATCTATTTCTGATGGCAGGAAATGTTGTGAGTAAATCGCATTGTGTGATGAGTTGGAAACTGGATCCTTTATAGAGGACAAATTCGACATGGTTGAGTGGTTCTAGTCGGCCACCAAAAATCTGGTGACGTTTCTGTGCATATTTTGCGAGAAGTTTGATGCGGCCTTCTGTGGGGGAAAAGAGCTCGATGAGTTTATCATTTTCAAAAAAAGGTTTGCTGTGAAGAATGATGCCCGTTATTTTTTTATTTCTCATTTATTTATTAAGATTAATGTTCTTGTTTGGGACTGTCAATTTTACTTCTTGGGTTGACATTTTTTTTTGATACTTTATGCTTTATCTTTGTGGGATACATATATTAAAAAAATAGTAAAAGGAGCAACAAAATATGAAGAAACAAATGGGTTTATTGTTAGCAGGAGTTATGATGGTTGCACTTCCATCTGTAGTTAAAGCGGCAGATGTAGATGCGTTGGTAAGTTTCAGTGGTCAAGGAAACCCAACTGGACGTTTCTATTTCCCAGTTGTACAAGATATGCGTTTGGTAACAGGAGTTTCAGTTATGAATCCTTCTGCCCAATCTGGTAAAGCAATGGGTTATAGCGTTTTAGGTGGTTTGGAATTGACTCTTCCATGGGTGGGGCGTTCGGAAATAACAACAACTATTTCTAAAACAACTACAGATGGTTCAGATACAATCATCGGACCTTTGAAATTGACTAAGAATGCAGTTTACAACATCACTAAAGATGTGAAGATAGGTCTTTCGGTAGATCTTCTTACAATTGGTGTTGATAGCAAAGATTCAGCTGGTAAGCACGTAAATGTTCTTACAACAATTTATCCAGTTGTAGGCGCTACAATCAACTTCTAATTTTCAAAAAATTAGTTGTTACAAAGGAACCCAGTCGAAAGGCTGGGTTTTTTTGGGATACTTTAGGCCCCACTCTGGCCCTCCCCTAAAAGGGAGGGTGAAGAACCTGTTTTTGAAGTCCTCCTTTAGGGGGCTTTAAGTACTAGTAAAAGAAAATTTAAGTTACTCCCACTCAATCGTAGCCGGTGGCTTTGACGAAATGTCATAGACTACACGATTAATTTCTGGGATTTCGTTAATGATGCGTGACGATATTTTTTCTAGTAGTTCGTAGGGTAGGTGTGCCCAATGTGCGGTCATGGCGTCATCGGATGTTACAGCGCGTAATGCGAGGGTATGTTGATAGGTTCTGTTATCCCCTTGTACGCCTACTGTTTTGATCGTTGGGAGAAGAACAGCGAATGCTTGCCAGAGTTTTCTGTAGTATCCAGAGGCTTTGATTTCGTCCATGACAACGACGTCTGCTTCTTGCAAGATGCGTACGTGTTCTTTGGACGGATCGCCGATGATGCGTATGGCGAGACCGGGTCCTGGGAAGGGTTGGCGATAGACGATTTCTTCGGGAAGGTTGAGTTCTAGCCCCACTTTTCTTGCTTCATCTTTGAAGAGTTTTTTGAGCGGTTCTATAATTTTGAACTTCATTTTTTCTGGGAGTCCACCGACGTTGTGGTGGGTTTTGATTTTGACGGCAGTTTTTGAAACGCCTACTGTGGCTGATTCGATAATGTCTGGATAGAGTGTGCCTTGTGCTAGATAGGGGTAATCATGTTTGAGGTCATCGGCTGTTTCTTCGAAGACCCGGATAAATTCTTCGCCTATGAGTTTGCGTTTGGTTTCTGGGTCTGTGACGCCGGCTACTTTTTTGTAAAAGCGTTCGGATGCGTCAATGTGGATAAGATCAATTTTAAATTCGCCTGCAAATAATTTTTGTATACGTTCGGATTCGCCTTTTCTCATGAAGCCTTGGTCGATATAGACGCAAGTGAGATTTTCTCCGATGGCTTCTTTGAGTAGTGCTGCGACGACACTGGAATCTACGCCACCAGACAATGCGCACAGAACTCTTTGATCTTTTACTTCGGCTTGAATTTCTTCAATGGCAGTTTTAATAAATGATTTTGGTGTCCATACCGCTTTGCATCCACAGACGTTGAAGATGAAGTTTTGTATGATTTCGGAGCCTCTGACAGTGTGTGAAACTTCGGGATGGAATTGGATGCCGTACCGTTTTTTTTCTATATTTCCCATGGCAGCAATAGGGCAGTTTTCGGTGTGGCCTAGGCGTTGAAATCCTGGTGGCATTTTGATGACGGTGTCACCGTGGCTCATCCAGATGAGCATTTCCATCCAGAGTCCTTCGAATAAATTTTCGTTGGCATCAATATAGAGATTGGCTTTGCCGTATTCGTGTTTATCGCCGCGTACTACTTCACCGCCGAGACTATTGGCCATGAGTTGCATGCCATAACATATGCCTAGTATAGGAAGGGCTGATGCAAAAATTGCTGGGTCACATTGTGGCGCGTCTGCATTAAATACAGAGGCGGGGCCTCCAGAGAGAATGACGCCGCTAATATGAGGACGTTTTAATAATTCTTTTAGTGTGGTGTTGTGTGGAAGTACTTCTGAGTAGACGTTGGCTTCGCGTATTCTTCTGGCAATTAATTCACTGTACTGAGATCCGAAATCTAGGATTGCAATCATTTCTTGTACATCCCCAACTGCTGGGCTTTCTGGTAAATCTTACCTTCTGTTAAGAGTGAAGGTGCTACGACGACTTGAATATGATGCATTTCTTGTATGGTTTGTGCACCGACTGTTGCGAGTGCGGTTTGTATGGCACCGATGAGATTTTGAGATCCATCATCGGTGTTAGATGGACCGTTTAGAATTTCTTTGATGGAAGCGATTTGTCCCACTTCGATTCTCGCACCTCTAGGTAGAAGTGCATTTGGTGTTGCCATTCCCCAGTGGAATCCTTGGCCTGGAGCTTCTTTTGCTTTTGCAAAAGGGGATCCGATCATCACGGCGTCTGCACCACATGCAAGTGATTTGCAGATATCGCCAGAAGTTACGATGCCCCCGTCTGCAACGATGGGGATATATTTTCCGCTTTCTTTTTTATATTGATCTCTGGCTTCGGCTGCATCCAAAATGGCGGTTGCCATGGGGACGCCGATTCCTAGTACGCCGCGTGTTGTACATGCTGCACCAGGGCCGATACCGATGAAGACAGCCTGTACGCCTGTTCTCATCAAATCAAGTGTGACGGATGTTGTGGTCGAGTTTCCTACCATGACTGGTATTGGCATGGACTTGCAAAAATCAGCAAGATTTAAAATGTTTTTGTTGGTTTTAGACTCGAAATTAATGGAGACGACTGTGGATTGAACAAGGAAGGCATCGGCACCTGCTTTTACAGCGAGGGGGCCTAGGTGTGCAGCGCGTTGGGGTGTTGAAGAGACAACAACGGGAACGCCTTGTTCTTTGATTTCTTTGATACGTTTGATGACGAGTTCGTCTTGGATGTCGTTTTCTTGATAGATGGATTGCATGAGTTGGACGTAATTGGCTTTGCCGATGGAGGCAATTTTTTTGAGTACTTCATCTGGATTTTCGTATCGTGTTTGAACGCCTTCGAGATTGAGGATTCCGACAGCACCGTGTTTTCCGATGAGGCCTGCAGTTTTGGGGCTGATTACGGAGTCCATTGCTGATCCGAAAATGGGGGCTTTCATTGTGATGCCCGCGATGGTTGTACTGATGTCAACCATATCAAGATCGAGTGTGCGATCTGACGGGACAAGGGCAATTTCATCCAAGCCATATGCTCGTTTGAATCGTCTTGTTGTGTCGGAATTCATGTAGGTCTCCTGTGAAAAAAAAGTAATTTGAAGAATCGTAACAGTCGTCGAGTTGCGTGTCAATTAGGTTTCAAAATGAGTGTGTTTTTGTTACTATGAGGGGTATGAAAACTATTCTAGTAACTGGGGGCGCTGGATTTATCGGGGCGACATATATTCATCATCTTTTTAATGCTTATGATGATATTCAGGTTGTGAATGTAGATGCATTGACGTATGCAGCAGACGTGTCTCAGTTGGATGTTTTTAAAAATTTATCTCGATATCATTTTCATCATGTCAGATTAGAAGAGTTTGATAGGCTTAAACATGTTTTTTCTTTATACAAAATAGATGAAATAGTTCATTTTGCGGCAGAGTCACATGTTGATCGCAGTATTTTGGATGGGCGTTCTTTTGTGATCTCTAACGTATTGGGGACGCAATCTTTATTGGAGTGTGCTCGGCAGTTTTCTGTTTCTAAGTTTGTTCATGTGTCGACAGATGAAGTATATGGTTCTTTAGGGGTGGAAGGGGTGTTTACCGAAGAAACGCCGCTTGCGCCGAACAGTCCGTATTCTGCATCAAAAGCGGGCTCTGATTTGTTGGTACGTTCTTATGTGCATACGCATGGGTTGCCGTGTGTAACGACCCGGTGTTCGAATAATTATGGGCCTCGTCAATTTCCTGAAAAACTTATTCCACTTATGATTCATCATGCGTTTCATGACAAGCCTTTACCTGTATATGGAACGGGCGTGAATATTCGGGATTGGATCTATGTCGAGGATCATTGTCGTGGGGTTGATACGGTGCGTCTAAAAGGCCGAGTTGGAGAAGTTTATAATATTGGAGGACGTTGCGAATTGGCGAACCTTGATATTGTGAAGCACATTTTAAAACGACTGGAGAAACCAGAGGCGTTGATTACGTTTGTAGAAGATCGGTTGGGACATGATTTTCGGTATGCGATGGGCATTGATAAAATTCAGAGTGAATTAGGTTGGGAGCCGGAAGTAGATTTTGAAACGGGTTTGGATCTGACTATCGCTTGGTACCTAAAAAGGATGACAACATGAAAGGACTAATTCTTGCGGGCGGGACGGGCTCTCGTTTGTATCCATTAACAAAAATAACGAATAAACATTTATTACCGATTGGTCAGAAACCGATGTTGTTTCATTCGGTAGAAAAATTGGTTGAGGCGGGGATTACGGATATTTTGATTGTGACAGGCGTAGAGCACATGGGAGACATTGTACGGTCGTTAGGATCGGGTAAAGAATTTGGATGTGCGTTTACATATCGCGTGCAGGATGAAGCGGGTGGTATTGCGCAAGCACTTGGGCTGGCAAAATCGTTTTGTGGGCATGAAAAATTTGTGGTGATTTTAGGCGATAATATTTTTCAAGATTCACTGGTTTCTTATGTAAATACTTTTGAATCACAGCCGTCTGGATGTCGCTTATTATTAACTGAAGTATTTGATCCACAGCGATTTGGGGTTGCCGAAATTTTTGGGGATCGTATTGTAAGTATTGAAGAAAAACCTAAAGCGCCCAAATCTTCTTTTGCTGTGACTGGCATTTATTTTTATGATGAGGCTGCTTTTGAATTTGTGGAGAATTGTGTGCCTTCTGGACGAGGCGAATTGGAAGTGACGGATGTGAATAATGCATATGTACAGGCGGGGACGTGTCAGTTTGATGTGTTAACAGGGTGGTGGACGGACGCAGGGACATTTGCGTCTTTGCAGCGGGCTAATGAGTTGGTATCGGAGTTAGGTTCTTAAAACGCACACAACATCCAAACGATTTTTCCTAAAACAACTTCATTTTTGACGGTTTTGCTGACGGTTATGAGCGCGGTTTCATTTTTGATGATGACGACGAGGTCGTCTTTTTTGTGGGAGAGGTCGGGGTTGATGACGATGTAGGTGGGGTTTTTGTATGGTTCTGCGACTTTTCCGGTGTAGAGAATGGCGTAGTGGCTGGGGTGTGAGGGCCCGGGAATGGTGAGATGGGTTTTGCTTTTGGGGTAGGGTAGGGTGCGTTTTGTGTGAGTGATGGGAAGAATGGGAATGGTATTGGGCTCTGCTGTGTAGGTTGGTTGTTGTTCTGCGACGTGATCTGGGGTGATGTAGCCTGCTAGAACCATAAAGGTTTCGTAAGGGACGTCGAGTGCGGTGGCTAGTTTTTTGATGATGGGGACAGATGGTTTTTGCCGGGTGTGGGCTTCGATTTGGTTGATGTAGGTGGTGGAGACGCCAGAGTGTTTGTGGAGTTTATAGACGGCCCAGTTTTTTTCGGCTCTTTTTTTGCGCAAAAACGTACCTAAATTTTTTTCTTCATGCATTTATCATGCATTATAGAGTAATTTCCGAAAATCAAATATTGAAATGATTGTTTTAAAATGATAAATTTAGAATTATTTAATTAATGGGGGTGTGTATGAAGATTAAAATCAATCGACAAAAGTTTCAGGCTGTTTTGGATAAAGAATTATATACGTTGTCTGCAATTGCTCGGGAGGTGGGGACGAGTCAGAGTTATTTGTCTCGGATTCAATCGGATAATCCGGTGTATACGATGTCCAAGACGATGGCACGAAGAATTTTGGAGGCGCTTCAACATAGATATCGGTTTGAGGATGTGTTTGTTGCACGAGATAACTAGTCCTTTGGGAGGTTGTTATGGATTATGGTAGAGTTTATGTATGCTTCGTCCTGCTTTATCACGCGTTTCTGTTACCATCTATGACGTCATTGTTTTGGGCGGTGGGATTAATGGCGTTGGTATTGCTCGTGAGTTGGCATTGCGTGGACATTCTGTCCTTCTTGTGGAGAAGGGGGATATCGGAGGCGGAACTAGTAGTGCATCTTCTAAGTTGGTGCATGGGGGTCTTCGGTATTTGGAGCAGGGTGCTTTTGGATTGGTTTGGGAGGCGTGTCGGGAGCGGTATTATTTGCTCAAAAATGCGCCGCATTTGGTTAGAAAATTGGCGTTTTTGGTGCCGGTTTATAAGACGAGTTCTCGTCCTGTTTGGATGGTGCGTGTGGGTGTGTGGTTATATGATCGATTGTCTGGTCGTCATCGTTTGGGTGATTCGTGCTGGATTTCTTCGGAAGAAGCCATCCGGAGGGAGCCGGGGATTCTTCGGAGTGGGCTTTTAGGTGCAGCTATTTATGTAGATGCACAAATGGATGATGCCCGTGTTTGCTTAGAAACGGCATTGCAGGCGCAGGAATTTGGCGCGACTATTTTAAATTATACGTCTGTGACGGGGGTTAGTGCAGATAAACGTAGGGTTGAGTCTGTACAGGTTCGAGACGTTTTTTCTGGTGAAGAAGCCACTCTTAAAGCAAAGTATTTTGTAAATGCAACAGGGCCTTGGTCGGATGTTGTTTTGGGGTTGCTTAATCCTAATACTGAAAAAATGTTGCATCCCAGTAAAGGGGTGCATATTATTACACGGAAATTGACGCAAGATCATGCGGTTTTGGTGATGAGTCAGTCTGATGGCCGTATGTTTTTTGTTTTGCCCTGGGGAGATCAGTCGATGATTGGGACTACGGATACAGATTATAAAGGCCCTATTGATTCTGTGGCTGTAGAACCAGAAGATATAGAATATTTGATTCGAGAAGCGGGTCTAGAATTTCCTGATAGCCATTTGACGCCGGAGGATGTGGTGAGTTCTTTTGCTGGGATTCGTCCGTTGTTAAGACAAAAAAAAGGGGTTATTGGCGCGGTGTCTCGGGAGCACAAATTGAGTTGGAATCGTCGCAATTTTTTATCGGTTATGGGGGGGAAATTTACAACGTATCGTGCTGTTTCTGAGGCGGTTGCGGCGAAGGTTCATGCCAAGCTTTCGCATCGGTCTTTTCGATCATTGACTCGGGAGTTGCCGTTGTTTGGTGGGGATCAGATTGAGGCGAATTATGAAGAAGATTCGATAATGTATTCGGTGTCTAAAGACATTTATGAGTATGTGATTTCGAGATATGGGAGTGCGTATCGGGATGTTCTATTAACCTTGACAGAACGTTCAGACAATTGCGAGTATTTAGTGGGAACGACGTATTTGAAAGGTGAAGTGGTTTATGCGATTCGGTACGAATTTGCTATGCAGCCTGAAGATTTTATGAGACGTAGGACTCAGTTGTTTTTTATGAAGGGGCAGGGCGCGTCTTGTGCACAAGAGGTCTCTGAAATTTTTGTTAGAGAATGTAATGAAAAATAAGGAGATCAGGATGAATCACGTTTGGAAGAGATGGTTATTGGGTTTGATGGTAGGGGTTTTGTTTTTTGGTGGGTCCTTGGGTGCGGTGGAGTCTAAAGTTGATAAACCGTATGTGCTAGGGTTTGGTGATTCTGGTGTGGGCGGTTTAATTTTCGCAATGGATGCATATCGGGATTTGTTGCCTTTTTTGCTTCAGATTGAATCTAAGTATCAGGTGAAGTTTGTATTCCAGCATGTAGGGGATACGAAGAATGCGCCTTATGGTCAGAAAAAGCCTGCGGAAATTTCTGTTTTAACACGTGATTTTGTGAATTTTTTAAATAAAGATGTAACGTCTAATCAGGTGGTGATTGCTTGTAATACAGCATCCACTGTTGTAGATGATGAGATGGATGCCTACTTTAAAAAATTGTATCCCAATACTCCAGTAACAGCGATTATTAAGAAAAGTGCAGAGGCCCTCTATCGTAAAGCTAAAGTAGTAACCAATAAAGACGGCCAAAAAGAAATTTCGATGGGTGTTTTAGCAACGCCTGCGACAGTAAAAAGTGGTCGTTATCAAGCGGCGTTAGCGGCGATTCATGCGGATCGTTTTGGTAAAGAAGGTGTGGCGTTAAAGACGTTTTTTTATGGGCCTAAAACCTGGGTTTATAATATCGAGCATGGGGTGTCTACGGATATTAAACAAGCTGATTTAGAATCTGACATGTCTGTATTCTTGGCGCAACCAGGGGCAACGTCGGTGACGGCTGTTGGCCTATTTTGTACTCATTATCCTTATTTTAAGCATCAGATTTTATCGTATATGACGCATCATGGAGTAGTGGGTTCTGTTGCTGTTGTATCTCAGGGTAAAATCTTTGCAGCTAAGATTAAGGACGGTATTTTGTCTGATTTGAAGGCTGGAAAATATGAGAAGAGAAAAGACGTGTTGGATGTAAAGACAATTAAGCATCCCCAAATATTCTCGCATATAACGGGGGATAACTTGGAAGAGGTAAAAGGTGTGGCTAAGATTGTTGCGCCAGAATTGTTGGATGTGTTGGTTGTGTCTCCAGCAAAGATTAAGCAGCTTCAATAGCTTACTTAAATCTGGTTTTTTGAAAGGAGCCTGAGTAGTGATTTGCTCAGGCTTTTTTTGGTCTATTTCGATAGGATATAAACTTAATTCTTTCACTGCATTTGTAAGTCCCAAGGTTACCTATGCTGCGTTCGTTTCTTTCCGATTATCGCGTGTGCTTAGAGATTGTATTTTTCCATCGAATCGTTTGGTAGCCGCTTCTCTTGTGAGAGGGATTCTTCTTGGTTTTATATGGCCGGCTGTAATTTCACTTGTAATGTCTTGTAATAGTTTATCCCCAAATATTTTGCCTTGTTCTACATAAGGGATATCTTGGAAGTGAGGGGAGTGACTTGTAAGTGCATCACGAATTTGAACGGTATAAAATGGAAAATGTGTACAGTATAGACTTACGGCTGAAATTATTTCTCTTTGTTCTTTTGGGATGCTGGCCATATAGGTATCCATGACATTTTTGACATCTCTATGTTGTTCGTTGGTGTCCACACCTGTTTCTATGTTATTTACCCAGTTTTCTGAGCCAATTTCATGAAGTACTAATTTTGGGGTTCCCGCGGGATATTTTTCTTGATGAATTTCGTGTAATTTCTGATTATAAATTTTGCTTTTGTTTATTACGAAAGGTGTTGCTAAAACCATAATGTGTATTTCTTGATCTCTTGTTTTTGAGTTGGTTTTAATTGCGCCCTTTTTGTAAAGTGTTTCTCCAATATGTTGAGTGATTATTTTTCTAAATCATATTCTTACATTATTTTTAATAGGGGTTCTTTAATGCTTGTTATTTGTTGTATCGCAAAAATGAGTCCCCCTAATCCGGAATCTCCGAATACGACATGAAGTTTGGGTTAAGTCTAAAATGGTATGCGCAGCGATCAAGTGTATTTGCTGGGATGGGGGTTCCTGGCGATGTCGTAAACGAATTTTTTGGTGTGTTCTTTGTTTGGCTCGCTTGGTCCTTCGGAGGGAGGTGTATGCAGGTAACGTCTTTGTTGATTATAGGGGTTCATTAAGGGGTCTGTAGAACTTTTTCCGGTGTTGTAACGCAGCTTAAGTGGGGCGTCTGTAGAGCTTTCGTTTGCAACTACAGCAGCAATTTCTTGAACTTTTTGCCGTGATGTAGTGGTGGGGTCTGAAGAACTATTTCCGGGAGTGTAATCCCAGGGATTAGTAACGTGTGTTCGTGTGCTATTTGTTAGTTGAGGAGCATGCTTTTTTTGTGCTGTGTGTATGTGTAATTCACTTAGTGCTCTTGCTGCAGAAGCTAATCGTAATGTTTGGGGTTGTTTTGCTAGTGAAACTAATCTTCCTAATCCTGATGAGTGTGCTCCTTTTTCTGCTGTGGTTAGTGGGGGTTATGCTTTGCTGCTTTTATTATCCATGTTGGTTACAAATTTCTTGACTTCACTATAAACCGTGATTGATACCATGAATCCCACTCCAACTGAGGCCACTCGTGGCATAAGACCCTTCCAAAAACT